>NZ_JBEXZD010000002.1:0-224754 GCF_040628575.1 Streptomyces sp. NPDC006393 | reverse complement strand
AGCTCCGCGGCCAGCTCGTCGAGGGCGCCCGCGGCGGCGGGCAGCCGGGTGAGGTCCATCCGGGTGACGGCGGCCCGCCGCCCTTTCCCCCGGACCTCCTCGGCGGTCTCCTCGGCGCCCTTCTCGTCGCTGTGCCAGGTGATGCCGATGTCCAGCCCCGCCTCGGCCAGCCGGACGGCGGTGGCACGGCCGATGCCGGAATCCGATCCGGTGATCACGGCCACCTTGGCGACGGCCGGCGTGGACGTGGAAGCGGACATGGCGCACTCCTCCCGCGCTGCGTCCCTGCGCAGCCTCCTGGACGAGGCATCGCAGTACCCGAGGGGCGTCCCGGGCAAACGTGGGGAACCCTGGTGACGGAGGTGGTGATGGACCCCGTCGAGGCACTGGACCGGATCGCCTTCCTGCTGGAGCGGTCGCGGGCGCCGACGTACCGCGTGCGCGCCTTCCGTACGGCGTCGCGCACGCTGTCGGACATGCCGGCCGAGGAGGTCGCGCAGCGCGCCTCGGCCGGCACGCTGGAGTCGCTCAGGGGCATCGGCCCGAAGACCGCGCAGGTGGTGCGGGAGGCGCTGGCCGGAACCGTGCCCGGCTATCTGCGGAAACTGGAGGACGAGGCGCGGGAGCCATTGGCCGACGGCGGCCGGGAGCTGCTGGCGCGGCTGCGCGGGGACTGCCATGTGCACTCCGACTGGTCGGACGGCGGCAGCCCCATCGACGAGATGGGCCGGGCCGCGGCGGGCCTCGGGCACGAGTGGGCGGTGCTCACCGACCACTCACCGCGGCTGACGGTGGCCCGCGGACTGTCCTCGGAACGGCTGCGCGAGCAGCTGGAGGTGGTGGCCGCGCTGAACGAGACCTGGGCCCCGTTCCGGCTGCTGACCGGGATCGAGTGCGACATCCTCGAGGACGGCTCGCTCGACCAGGATCCGGAACTGCTGGCGCGGTTGGACGTGGTCGTCGTGTCGGTCCACTCCAAGCTGCGGATGGACGCCCGCTCGATGACCCGCCGGATGGTGGCCGCCGTCCGCGATCCGCACTCCGACGTGCTCGGCCACTGCACCGGACGGCTGGTGACCGGGCGGGGGCGGCCGGAGTCGGAGTTCGACGCGGACGAGGTGTTCGCGGCCTGCGCCGAGACCGGTACGGCCCTGGAGATCAACAGCCGCCCGGAGCGGCTGGACCCGCCGCGGCGACTGCTGCGCCGCGCGGTCGAGGCGGGCGTGCTGTTCGCCGTCGACACCGACGCGCACGCGCCGGGCCAGCTGGACTGGCAGATCCACGGCTGTGCGCGGGCCGAGGAGTGCGGGGTGCCGCCCGAGCGCGTGGTGACCACCTGGTCACGGGAGGAACTGCTCGCCTGGGCGCGGGAGCGCCGGACGCCGTCCGGAGTGGCGAGCGCCTGACGTGGTACCCGGGCCTCCTTGGCAACCGACGTGAGCGAGGGGATGCGCCGATGGTGGACCGTGCCGCCGTGTTCGACGTCGACGGAACGCTCGTCGACACCAACCATCTCCACGTCACGACCTGGTGGGAGGCCTTCCGGCAGGCGGGTCACCGGGTGCCCATGCACGCCATCCACCGGTCCGTGGGGCTCGGCTCCACCGACCTGATCGCACACCTGCTCGGCGACGACCGCGACGAGGACCAGGACGCCCGGCTCAGTGCGGCGCACACCACGCTGTACGCCCAGTACTTCGACCGGCTGCCCGCCCTCGCCGACGCCGGGCGGCTGCTGCGGCGCCTGCACCAGGACGGCTGGACCGTGGTGCTGGCCACCTCGGCGAGCGGCCCGGAGCTGAGCGCGCTGCGCCGCGCGATCGACGCGGACGACGCCATCGCCGCCACGGCGAGCGCCGACGACGTCGAAGAGGGCAAACCCGCGCCCGAGCCGGTCGAGCACGCCCTCGAACTGGCCGGGGTGCCCGCCGAACGGGCGGTGTTCGTCGGCGACACCGTCTGGGACATGCGGGCCGGCCGCCGGGCCGGGGTGCGCTGCGTGGGGGTTCTGTGCGGCGGCATCCCGCGCGACGATCTGGAAGGGGCCGGGGCGCACGCCGTCTACGACGACCCCGCCCACCTCCTGTCGTCCCTCCCGGCCGGCCCCTTCGGCGGCACCGGTTGACCATGCCGCGCGCGCCGCATCGGATCACATCGCGCCGCATCGGATCACATCGGAGTGATACAGATCACCACATAACCTCGCAGATGCCGGAACACCGGACCGGCGTGCCCCGTTGTACCGAGCGTGGGTGCGGATGGGACAGTGTCCCCGGGCCTCACCTATTGCCCACAGGGACGATCGTTCGGCTGAAGCCCTGTGGAGCGTCTCGCCGAGAGGCGACCGCCATGCGTGCCCACACCCTGACCGCCCCGACCGTGATTCCCCCGTCCGGTCGGGGCTTTCCTCTGTCCGCCTCTTGTCCGCCTCTCCCCAGCCGACGCCGTCGGCGCCCGACGTCGAACTGTGGGCGCTTGACTTCGAGAGCACTCCAATTCGTAGCGTTCCCGGCATGAGCACTACGCAACAGCACAAGATCGGTTCGGGCTTCGGCGCGACGAGCACCGCCGACGACGTCCTCCACGGCATCGACCTCGCCGGAAAGCTGGCCATCGTCACGGGCGGCTACTCGGGCCTCGGCCTGGAGACCACGCGCGCGCTGACCCGTGTGGGCGCCCACGTGGTCGTCCCCGCCCGCCGGCCCGCCGCCGCGCGGGAGGCGCTGGAGGGCGTCGAAGATGCCGAGGTGGACGAGCTCGACCTCGGCGACCTGGACAGCGTCCGCGCCTTCGCCGAGCGGTTCCTGGCCTCTGGCCGCACCATCGACATCGTGATCGACAACGCCGGCATCATGGCCTGCCCGGAGACCCGGGTGGGGCCCGGCTGGGAGGCCCAGTTCGCGACGAACCACCTCGGCCACTTCGCGCTGGTCAACCGGCTGTGGCCGGCGATCGAGCCGGGCGGCGCCCGCGTGGTCTCGGTCTCCTCGCGCGCCCACCACTTCTCCGGCATCCGCTGGGACGACCTCCACTGGCAGCGGGGCTACGACAAGTGGCAGGCCTACGGCCAGGCCAAGACCGCGAACGTCCTGTTCGCCGTCCACCTGGACGCCCTCGCCCGCGACCGTGGCGTCCGGGCCTTCGCCCTCCACCCTGGCGGCATCCTCACCCCGCTCCAGCGCCACATCCCGAAGGAGGAGATGATCGAGCGCGGCTGGATCGACGAGAACGGCACCGTGCTGAACCCCGCCGGCTTCAAGACCCCGCAGCAGGGCGCCGCCACCCAGGTCTGGGCCGCGACCTCCCCACAACTGGACGGCCTGGGCGGCGTCTACCTGGAGGACTGTGACATCGCCGAACCGGCCCAGGAGGGCGACGAGCGGGGCGGAGTCAAGGACTGGGCCGTCGCCCCCGCCCAGGCGGCCCGCCTGTGGGACCTCTCAGCGGAGCTGACCGGCGTGAACGCGTTCGCGTCCCGGGACCGGGGCTGACCCCGACGGCGTCGGGCCCAACGGCTGCCTCGTTCCACCGGGTTGATCCGATGTGTCGACCGGGCGTTCGACCGCGCCGGCCGATCGGGCGTGGCCGATCGGACATGTCGACCGGGTCGGGTGGATCGGTGCGGACCGGGTACTCGGGGGTCCGCACCGTCCGCCCCGCCGAGAGGAGCCGCAGGTGAGCAGCGCGTCGGGCAGCAGGGTCGTCGTCACGGGCGCCACCGGCAACGTCGGGACCAGCGTCGTCAGCCTCCTCTCCGAGGATCCGGAGGTCGCCTCGGTGCGCGGCCTCGCCCGCCGGATCCCGCGGTGGTCGCCGCCCAAGACGGAGTGGGTGGCGGTCGACGTCGCGTCCGAGCAGGCCGGACTCGCCGGGCAGTTCGAGGGCGCCGACGCCGTCATCCACCTGGCCTGGGCGTTCCAGCCGACCCACGATCCGGCGACGACCTGGCGCACCAATGTGCTCGGCAGCATTCGGGTGTTCGACGCGGTGGCCGCCGCGCATGTGCCGGTGCTGGTGCACGCGTCATCGGTCGGCGCGTACTCCCCGGGGCCGAAGGACCACGCCGTGGACGAGTCGTGGCCGACCCACGGCTGGCCGGACGCCGCGTACACCCGGGAGAAGGCGTATCTGGAGCGGGCCCTGGACACCTTCGAGCGGGACCACCCGGACGTCAGGGTGGTGCGCATGCGCCCGGCGTTCCTCTTCAAGGCGGAGTCGGCGAGCGAGCAGCGCCGCATCTTCAGCGGCCGGCTCCTGCCGGGGCCGCTGGCACGGCCGGAGCTGCTGCCGTTCCTGCCGGACATCCCGGGCCTGCGCGTGCAGGCCCTGCACACGGACGACGGCGCCGAGGCCTACCGGCTGGCGCTGCGGCACGACGTGCGGGGAGCCTTCAACCTGGCCGCCGACCCGCCGCTGGACGCCGAGGTACTGGGCGAGTTGCTGGGCACCCGGCCCGTACGCCTGCCGCGGGCCGCGGCACGCTCCGCGATCGCCGCCGCCTGGGGCCTGCACCTGCTGCCCGCCTCGCCCCAGCTCTTCGACGCGGTGCTCCGCCTTCCCCTGATGGACTGCACACGGGCGCACACCGAACTGGGCTGGCGCCCGGAGCGCACGGCGACCGAGGTCATCCAGGAGTTCCTTCAGGGGCTGCGGCGCGGTGAGGGCCTGGACACCGCGCCCATGCAAGGCCGCAAGGTCGGCTGAGCCCGACGGGCACCCGATGCCCGGACGGGCACCCGATGGGCGCTCGACGCGGGCGACAGCCGCCGGCCCCGATCGGCCGCGCCCGTCGTGGCGGACGCGGGTGCGCGGCTCGTCAGCCGGGCGGCTCGTCCGGCGCGGGATGTTCGGGGTGCACGGTGGCCGCGTTCGGGCTGCCCTTGCGGCCGGTGCCCGCCTCGTCGGTGTCGGGGACGTCCTCGTCGGTGCCGGACTCGGTGCGGGCGGGCCGGCGGGCGCTGGACTGGGCCGCGTCCCAGGGGTCCTCGCCCGGCCGGGCCTGCTGGTCCGGCATGTCGCGGGGCACCGGCCGGCCGGTCTCGCCGGGGGCCTCTCGGCGGTGCTCGGTCACGGCGTGCTCCTTTCGCGTCCGTCCCTCGAAGGACGAGGCGCGGGTACCTCTCCCGTGACCCGCGAAACCTCTCGACCGCGTCAGCGGCGCAGCCGCAGTGCCCTCATCTGCTCCTCCAGCGGGCCGAGGCCGACGTCCTGCCGGCGCTCGTCGAGGGTCTCCGGCCGCCGGACCGGGTACGGGCGCAGCGTCACGGGGTTGATCCGGGTCCCGTAGTACTGCGGCTCGCCCAGTTCCACGGCGCAGTGGTCGGCGATGTAGGCGAGGTGGACGGCGGGACAGCGGCCGTCGGCGGCCGCCTGTGCGATCAGATCCCGGCATCGCAGCCTCAAGCGCAGGTCGGGGGCGTGCAGCAGGATCATCAAGGCGGCGGTCGAGGCAGCCGGTCCCACGAGGTCCGCGGCCGGCCAGCCGTGCCGCCGCACGATCGTCGCGAGGGCCTCGGCGTTGTCGCGGTGGCACTCGGCGACCCGGCGCCGACGCTCCGGAGTGGGGGCGCTGCCCGCCTTCCGGGTCAGTTCCCGGTCCTCGCCGGCCCTGCGGACCAGCTCGGCCGCCAGCGCCGAGGCGCGCTCCGCGGGCAGGTCGCCCACGGCGCCGGCCACGGGCGGCGAGTGGTCGGCGTGCGCCTCCGGACATGCGTCCGGGGCGGGTGCGGGCACGATCCCGGCTGCCGGTGCCTGCGCGGTTCCACCCTCGGGGTACGGCCCCGGCGTCCGCCGCTGATGCCGGGCCGGCGCCGGCCGGGCGGCCCGCCGCCGCGTCGCCTCCGCCACGATGGCCGTGACAGGTGTCCCCACGAAGGCGGCCGCCGGGCGCTCCACCGTCACCGGGGCCCTCGCGCCCGGTGTGTCGGACGGCGCCGGGCACGGGTGCAGGGTCCGGGCCGCCGCCGAGACCGTGTCCACCGCACGGTCCGGGTACGCCGCCCGGCTCGCGGGCTCTCCCACGCCCCTCGCTCCCCCGTTCGCGCCCGTGCGCCGATGCGGCGCCGTGGGGCCCGCACCTCCCGCCACGCCGCCGCCCTGACGCGGTACCGTCGCTCCGCGCGTCGCCGACTCCGCGCGCACCGAGCCGCCGTGGGCCCGATCGCCGGTCACCGGGCCGCCGTAGGTGCGCTCCCCGGTCACGGGGCCACCCGGGAGCGGGCCGGCGACCGGCCGTCGGCCCGGCATCGGATCACCGGCCGGTGGACGGCCCGGCACGGGGTCACCGGCCCCTGCCCGGCCAGCGGCCCGCTCGCCGGGCACCGACTCGTCGTACGTCATGACGTCCCGCCTCGCCGCCGCAGGGTGAACCACACGCGCTTGCCCGGACGGCCCGGCTCCGGCGGCGCCGTCCCCCAGTCGTCGGCGAGCGCGGCCACGATGGACAGCCCGCGCCCCGACTCGGCCCCGGGATCCGCCGTCCGGAGCCGGGGCAGCGCCGGCGAGCGGTCGGCCAGCGTCACCCGCAGGCCACGGGCGCTCCACTCGACGGTGAGCGTGACCGTGTCGCGCGGGTCGGTGCTCGCGTGTCTGACCGCGTTGGCGAACAGCTCGTCCGTCGCCAGCACCGCGCTGTCGCACTGGTCGGCCGGGAGTCGCAGCCCGGTGAGGTGTTCCGTCACAAGGCGTCGCACCGCCGACGCCCAGGAAGGGTCGGCGGGCACCGTGGAGCGCAGGCGGCCGGGGTGAGGGGGCCCGCCCCGTGGGACGGGGTCGTCCAGGGCGGGTCCCCCGGACTCGGGTGCCCCGGGCTCGGGTGCCCCGGTGACGCCGGTGGCCCCCGGGGGCCGGACCAGAGCGGTCGGTGTGCCACAGCCGACCGGGCCGTCCTCGGCGTTCGGCTGTCCGTCGGTCACGGTGGTCATCCAGGTCTCGCCTCGCAGTCCCGTGCGGTGGGGGGCGGGCACCGTACCTGTCGGATCATCAGCTCCGGTGCCCCCGCGTCCAGTTGGCCGTCATCACGGCGGCCGGTGCGGCAGCTCCCCGGATCACTATGATGTGGCACACACTCAGCTCGCAACCTGCGTTCTGATAATTTCAGACAGTCGCGCATCACCCTGTATCTGGGCGCGGACGGCATGGCACACTGCACGCTGTGACGGGCCGTTCCAGGAGGTCAGGAGTGAGCGAGAACCGCTCTGGGGGCAGCGCGCCCACGGTCCTGAGGATGGTCCTCGGCAAGCGCCTGCGCCAACTGCGGGAGCAGGCCGGAGTGTCCTTCGAGGACGCGGCACGGGCCATCGAGGTCACCCCGTTGACGGTCCGCCGCATCGAGAAGGCCGAGGTCGGGCTGCGTATCCCGTACGTCAGGGAGCTGCTGCGCGCCTACGGGGTCCCGGCCGCGGAGATCGACGACTTCGCCGCGATGGCCAGGGAGGCCAACAAGCCCGGATGGTGGTACAAGTACCGCGACGTACTGCCCGAGTGGTTCAAGGCCTATGTGAGCCTGGAGAGCGAGGCGAGCGTCATCCGCCTCTACGAACCCCACTACGTCCCCGGCCTGTTGCAGACGCCCGAGTACGCCTCCGCGCTGCTGCGCGTGGGTTTCCCCAACGAGTCGAAGGAGGGGCTCGCCCGCCGTGTGGACCTGCGCGTCAGGCGCCAGGACCTGCTCGCCAAGCCGGACGCCCCGGTGCTGTGGGCCATCCTGGACGAGACGGTGCTGCGCCGTCCCGTCGGCGGGGCCGAGGTGATGCGGGCCCAACTGGACCGGCTCGTCGAGGCCCTGGACGTGCCGAAGGTGCGGATCCAGATCATGCGTTTCGCCGTGGGGGCCCACCCGGGCGCCTACGGCCCCTTCCACCACTTCCGCTTCGGATTCTCCGAACTGCCCGACGTCGTCTACACCGAGAACCTCGCGGGGTCCGTCTACTACGACCGTCCGGAGGACGTCGTCGCCTACCTCGAAGTACTGGACCGGATGTCCGTACAGGCGGAACCGGTCATCCGCACCAGGGAGATCCTGGCCGAACTGCGTAAGGAGTTGTGATCCATGGCATCCAAGGCATCCGGCGTCCCCGTCCGCAACGGCATGCCCGCCGGCGAACTGGGCCGCGAGGGCTGGCACAAGCCCTGGAGCGGCACCAACGGCGGCTCCTGCGTCGAGGCCAAGCGCCTGCCCGACGGCAGGGTGGCCGTGCGCCAGTCCACCGACCCCGACGGCCCCGCGCTCATCTACACCCGGGAAGAGATGATCACCTTTCTCGAGGGTGCGAAGGCGGGCCTGGCGGACTTCCTGGTCGACTGACCCGGGGACCGCGACCGGACCAGGGCCGGACAGCGGCCGGGCCCCGGCCGAACCGGGCCCGGGCCGCCGGCCGGCCCGACCACGCGGGACCACCCGCACGACACCTCCCGCCGTGCGGGTGGTCCCGCTCCGCCCCCATCGCCCACGGTGAGGGAGCGAATCACCAACTCGAGCCATCCGTACGGACGTTGACGGTAGCTTGGACGGACCGCAGACCGCGTGTGACGTACAGCAGGAGAACTCCATGGCAGACGAGCGGCTCACCCCCGACCAGGACGCGTTGTCCAAGATCGACACGACGGTGCCGCACTCGGCCCGTATCTGGAACTACTGGATGGGCGGCAAGGACAACTACGAGGTGGACCGCATCGCGGGCGACGCCTACCGCGAGCACGCGCCCACCATCGAGACGATGGCCCGCGCCTCCCGCCAGTACCTGATCCGCGCGGTGACCTATGTGACCGGCGAACTCGGCATGCGCCAGTTCCTCGACATCGGCACCGGGCTGCCGACCTACGACAACACCCATCAGGTCGCCCAGCGCCTCGCCCCCGAGTCGCGCATCGTGTACGTCGACAACGACCCGCTGGTGCTGCGTCACGCCCAGGCCCTGCTCACGAGTACCCGGGAGGGTGTCACCGAGTACATCGACGCGGACCTGCACGACCCGGAGAGGATCATCGAGCGGGCCGCGAAGACCCTGGACTTCGACCGGCCGGTCGCCCTGATGCTCATGGGCATCCTCGGCCACATCCAGGACTACGAGGAGGCGAAGTCGATCGTCCGCCGCCTCCAGGCCGCCCTGCCCTCCGGCAGCTGCTTCGTCCACTACGACAGCACCGACACCGACCAGGCGCTCAAGGAGGCCCAGCAGGGCTACGACGACACCGGCGCCATCCCGTACGTCCTGCGCAGCCCGGAGCAGCTCGCCGCCTACTACGAGGGGCTCGAGCTGGTCGAGCCGGGCATCGTCTCCTGCCCGCTGTGGCGCCCCGAGCCCGGCACGGACCCCGCGCCCACGGACATCCACGGCGGCGTGGCCCGCAAGCGCTGACGCGCCGGGTAGGTACTCTCGCGGTCCTATGACCCGCGCTCGTCCAGCGCCGCCCGCCAGGCCGGGAGCCGGTCCTCCGGCTCCGGTTCGGCGCGGCGGCCGCCCCGGGCGAAGAAGTCGGCGAGCGGCAGGATGGCCGCTCCGACGGTGACCGCGTCGGGACCCAGGCGCCCCAGTTCGACGGTCACCTTCTCGGCCGGATGGCGCAGGGCGTACGCCGTGGCGTGGCGGCGTACGGCGGGCAGGAAGCGGGCCCCCAACTGGAGGCCCGCCCAGCCGCCGATGAGGATGCGCTCGGGCTGGAACAGGTTGATCAGGTCGGACAGACCGGCGCCCAGGTACTCGGCGGTCTCCTCGAGCACGGCGAGCGCCACGGGGTCGGCGGCCGTGCCCTCGGGCGGGTAGGCGGCGGCCAGCATGGCGGTCAGCGCGGTCTCCTCGTCGGTGCCGCGCGGCGGCTCTCCCCCTTCCTCGCGCCAGCGGGCCAGCAGCGACTCCGCGCCGGCGTACGCCTCCAGGCAACCGAGCGCTCCGCACCGGCACCGGCGGCCCCGGACGCGGACGGTCAGGTGTCCCCACTCGACGGCCCGGCCGCGTTCGACCTCGGGCGTGACCAGGCAGGCGCCGACGCCGGAGCCGAAGAGCACCACGACCGCGTTGCCCGCGCCGCGCCCCGCGCCGAACCACATCTCGGCCTGGCCCAGCGTCTTGGCGCCGTTGTCGATGAAGTACGGGATGTTCTCCGGCAGTTGCGAGCCGCCGCGGAGCAGCGCCTCCAGGGGTACCGCGTCCCAGCCGATGGTCTGCCCGTGCACGACGGCGCCCCGGTCCCCGGTGCGCTCGACGATGCCGGGGACGCCGATGCCGACACCGAGGAGCCGCTCGGGGGGCGGCCCGGCGGCGGCCAGGACCTCGGCGATCCCGTCCCGGATGTGCCCGGTGATCACCTCGACGTCGTAGCGCTGCGCCGCGAGCGGCCGCTCGGCGCGCGCCAGCTCCGTGAGGGTGAGGTCGAAGAGCTCGATGCGCACCCGGGTCTCGCCGACGTCCACACCGATCATGTGACCGCTGTCCGGGGCCACGCGCAGCAGGGTGCGCGGGCGTCCACCGTCGGAGTCGACGCTGCCGGCCTCCTCGACCAGGCCGTCGGCGATCAGGTCGGCCACGACGTTGCTGATCGAACCGGAACTCAGCCCGGTGGCCGGGCCGAGCTCGAAACGGCTGAGGGGGCCGTCGAAGTACAGCCTCTGCAGGACGGCCGTACGGTTGCCCCGCCTGAGATCGCGCACCGTGCGCCCGTTCCGCCCCGCCATGTGGCTCCCTTGTCCGAATCCATCCCGACCCATCCCGACCTGCAACATACCGCTGCGAGCCATGATGGCGCGACTTCTTCGCACCCTTAGTCCACGTAATAAATTAAGACGTGGGACCGATCAGGGCGCGTGACCCGCGCTCACCCGAGGCACGCACGCCGTCCCCGCACCCTCGGGCGCCCCGTGCCGGGCGAGAGTGTGCCAGACCATCTTCAGGTCCTGCGCCGCGTACCGGCCGGTGCGGGCCGCTTCGCCGATGATCCTCGGGTCCAGCCGGCCGTCCTCGGCGATCCGGGCGCCGAGGTCCGCGTACTCCCGGCCGCGGTAGTCGGCGTGGCGGCGCAGCGCGGCCACCGTGATCCGGTAGCCGGGGTGCCATGCGAGCGGGCACGGCAGGTTCCGGGCGTCGGCCTCGACGGACGTGCCCCGGTAGCTCGCGTCCAGGACCAGCGCCTCGACGTCCCGGGCGAGGTCGACCCCGCCGTGGACCTGGGCCTCGATGTAGTCGTCGAGGGCGTCCCGCTCGTCGGCCTCGGCGAGCGCGACCAGCGGCATCGCGGCGGCGGTGCCGAAGTCGGCGGGTTCGGCGGCGCTGTCCGGGTAGCAGAAGGTGGCGCGGGCGAGCGCCGCCGCGGTGAGCCGGAAGTGCGAGGAACCGAACCGCGGGGCCGCGCCGACCACCTGGCGGCGGAAGTCCAGGGCGCCGTAGACGGGCCGCTCGGTCGCCGGCGCGTCGTCGTAGGCGCCGCCGAAGATCCGGCTCTCCCAGCGCCATCGGTCGCCGCCGGGGTGCGCGGTGAGACCGCCGTTGCTGGTACCGGTCACGAACTGCGAGTGGTACGCGCCGTCGCGGGCGAGCGCCTGGAGGACGGGCAGCCCGCCGCAGAGCCGGTCCGGGTGGAGGTTCAGGGTGATGCGCAGGTCCGGATCGACGGCCGGGCCCGTCGACAGCCCGGTGACATGCCGCAGCGCGGCCCGCGCCCGCCGGGGGCGCACGCCCTCGATATCCATTGGATCCCCTCCCGAAAGCTGTTTACCCTAGGCGTGAAACTAAAAGTTTTAGGCACGCGCGCGCTGACGTGCGATGCCCCCGACGCACCGGAGCCTCCCATGAGACCACTCACCGAGCAGGACATCCGCAACTCCTTCGTCAACTGCTCCAAGGGCGAGGCCAGGCGCCTGGCCGTGCCGCGCGATCTCGACGAGCGCCCCTGGGACGACCTCGACTTCCTGGGCTGGCGGGATCCGGGCGCGCCCGACCGCAGCTACCTGGTGACCGAGCGGGCCGGGGGCCTGGTGGGCATCGCCCTGCGCTTCCCGTCCTCCCAGCGCGGCTTCCTGCACCGCAGCATGTGTTCGGTGTGCCTGACCACGCACCGCGGCGGCGGGGTGTCCCTGATGACCGCCCGCAAGGCCGGCGCGGCCGGCCGCGAGGGCAACTCGGTCGGTGTGTACATGTGCACCGACCTGGCCTGCTCCCTGTACGTGCGGGGCAAGAAGGTCCCGGACTCCGGGGCCCGCTTCGAGGAGAGCCTGACCGTCCAGGAGCAGATCGCCCGTGCGACCGGCAATCTGTCCGCCTTCCTCGACAAGCTCGACGCCTGACCACCGGGACCGGCCCGCAGGGCACCGGCGCGGGAGGGCCGATGCCGAGGCGGGCACCGGGCGTCCGATGCGCCGGTGAGCGCGGACGTCCGTCCGATGCGCCGGTGAGGGCGGGACGTTCGATGCGCGGGTGAACGGGGAACAGCGCAAGGGATGCGAGATGTACGTGAGTGGACGGCACCCCTGCTACGACTGGTGCGCCGGCACCGGGACCCCGTCGTCGTTCAGGCGCTGCGGTCGACGGTCGCGGCGACGATCGCGTACGTCATCGCCAAGCAGCTGAGCCCTGAGCCGGCACCGCTGACCGCTCCCCTGACGGCTCTGCTCGTCGTCCAGGTCACCCTGTTCGCCACGCTGACCACCAGCATCCGCCGGGTGAACTCGGTGGTGGCGGGGGTGCTCGTCGCCATCGCCTTCTCCCTGCTGGTGGGGCTGACCTGGTGGAGCCTGGCACTGGTGATCCTGGCCGGGCTCGCCGTCGGGCACCTGGTGCGGGTGGACGAGTTCGTGGCCGAGGTGGCGATCAGCGCCATGCTGGTCCTCGGGGTCACCACCGTCGGCAGCACGGGCTGGGCGCGGATCGTGGAGACGCTGATCGGCGCGGTGGTCGGCATGGCGTGCAATCTGCTGCTCGCTCCCCCGGTGTGGACCGAACGCGCGGGCGAGTCGATCGACGGGCTGGCGCGCCGGATGCGGCAGCTGATGCTGCACATGGGCGACGAGGTGGCCGGTCGCCCCCCGGTGGAGCGTACGGCCGCCCGGCTGCACGAGGCGCGCCGCCTGGACCACGACATCGCCGACGTGGACGCCGCACTGCGGCAGGCCGAGGACAGCCTGCGGCTCAACCCCCGGGTGCGTGAGGGCCTGCTGCACCGGGTGGTGCTGCGCACGGGGCTGGACACACTGGAGATCTGCACGGTCGTGCTGCGGGTGCTGGCCCGCACCTTCACCGACCTGACCAAGGCGCGCGAGCCCGAACCCCTCTTCTCGTCGCAGACCGGTCCGCTGGTGCAGCAGCTGCTGTCCGAGATCTCCGACGCCGTGGTCAGCTATGCGGTGCTGGTGACCACCGATGTGAGCGTGAGCGCCGAGTCGGCCGAGTCCCGGCTCACCGCCGAGCTGCGGCAGGCGGCGGCCACCCGCGACAAGCTGGCGCAGCTGCTGCTGGAGGAGGTGCAGCGGGACGCGAGCCAGTGGCAGCTGCACGGCGCGGTGCTCACCGAGGTCGACCGCATCCTCGACGAGATGGACATCGAGCACCGTTCGAAGCGGCTGCTGGAGGAGCTGGACCTGCACACCCGCGCGCAGCGCGCCCGCAGGTCCCGGCTGACCCGGTTCGCGGACCGGCTGGGGGCGCCGGTCAGGCTGGGGCGGAACCGTGAGGAGGCCGTGGGGCGTTCTCTGTGACAGGACTACGGAGGGGGACGGGCACGTGGCCGACACGACGGTACGGATCGACGGGAACAGCCTGTTGCTGCCGGGCGGTGTGGCGGTGCGGTTCATACGCACCCTGAGGCTGCCGGAGACGGGCACGCACCGGCTGCCGCCGGGGCTCGGGGAGTTCCCGCTGCGGCGGGTGGCGGACTACCCGGACACGGTGCCGGAGCAGTGGCGGGCGCGGGGCGGGGTGATGCTCCCGGTGTATCTGCGCGAGGCGATGTGGCTGAGCTTCGCCGGTACGACCCGCCCGGCCGCGTTGCAGGTCGGCGTGGGCAAGGTGTGCGCCGTCTCGGGCCGGCCGTGGAGCGACCGGCTCTCGCGCGATCCGCAGAACTACCTGGCGCTGCCGCGCCAGCCCTGGCTGGACGGCATCAACTCCGGCAAGGGCACGGTGCGCCAGTTCGTCGCGGTGCCGCTGGGCCTCGGGGCGACCGTGGAGGGTCAGGTCACGGGCGAGGAGGTGTGGGGCGGTGTGCAGTTGCAGTCGTTCCCGCTGAGCGAGGCCGCGCTGGCCAGGTGGCAGGAGCAGCAGGCGCGGCAGGGGGTGCTGCGGCGGCGGCTGCCGGCCGCCCCGGCCGCCGCCCCGCCCGCTCCGGGGGCTGCGCCCCGGGCGTACGGCGCCGCGATGGGGCTCGGCGTCGGCGGCTCGATGCACCAGGAGGTGTACCGGGACGAACGGCCGCCCGGCGACTGGGCCGAAGAACCCGCCGGACGGGTGTTCGTGCATCTGGTGACGCCCCCGGAGTGGCGCCGCATCACCGGCGAGGCTCCCCCGCCCTCCCCGGTGGACCGCGCCGCGTACACACGCGCGGGCCTGCCCTGGTTCGACTACTACGACCAGGACGCCGAGGACCTCGCCCCCGCGGACGGCCTGGGTTCGGTGCGGCCGGTCGGGGACTGGCTCGGTGACGACCACGAGCCCTGGCAGGAACCGTCCCCGCACCAGATCACCCCGCTCAAGGACGCCCCGGGCAAGCCCGTGGACGACGGCACCTGGTAGGCCCGGCACCCGGAGGCGGTCCATTGCACCCTGTGCAACCGCGGTTGCCGGTCTTGCACTTCAGCGGTGGTCCAGGCCAAGGTGGCCTGTGACGACCGACGCAGTCGAGACCTGGGGTGCGGGCATGGACGGTGGGGCACGGGCGGCACGCGGAGACTGGAGCCGACGCCGGTTCGTCGGGGCCATGGGCGGTGTCGCGGCGATGGCGGCCGTTCCGGCTCCGGCACGTCCGGGGCCCGAGCGCGGGTCCGGCTCCGCATCCGAGGCCGGGGCCGGGCAGGCGCCGAACGGGACGGCCGCGCCCGGGCCGGCGGCGCGCTCCGGGACACCGGCGGGCAGGCCGTCCGGGCCGCGCCCGCTGTACCTGGGCACCTACACGTCCGTGGAGGGCGGCGGCACGGGCATCGGCCTGGCGGTGTACGACCCGGTCACGGGTGCCGTGACCGGCCGGGGGACCCTCACCGGGGTCGCCGACCCCTCCTACCTCGCGGCGCACCCGAACGGCCGGACACTGTACGCCGTCGACGAGCGCCCCGACGGCGGCGTGACCGCCGTACGGCTCGCCGACCACAAGGTGCTCGGCACCCGCTCCACCGGCGGTGCGGGCCCCTGCCATCTGTCCGTGCACCCCGGCGGGCGCTGGCTGCTGAGCGCCAACTACCAGTCCGGCAGCGTGGCCGTGCATCCGATCGACGGCTCGGGGGCGCTCGGCGAGCGCACCGACCTGGTCACCCACTCCAGCCCGCCGCCCGGTCCCGGACAGCAGGGCCCGCACGCCCACCAGTTCGTCACGGCCCCGGACGGCCGCCACGTCCTCTCCGTCGACCTCGGCACCGACACCGTCTACACCTACCGCCTGGACACCCGCACCGGCAGGCTCGCCGAGACCTCCCAGGCGCACACCCGGCCCGGCGCCGGGCCGCGCCACCTGACCTTCCACCCCGGCGGCCGGTACGCCTACCTGGCCGACGAGGTCGACGACACGGTCACCGTGTGCGCCTACGATCCGCCGACCGGGCGGCTGACCCTCGGCCGGCCGCAGCCCACGGGCTCCGGCCCGGGCACGAACTATCCAGCGCAGATCCTGGTCACCGCCGACGGCCGGTTCGCCTACCTCGCCAACCGGGGCGACAACAGCCTGGCGCGCTACGCGGTCGAGGCGGGCGGGTCCCGGCTCAGGCTGCTGGACACCGTGCCGGTGGCCGGTGACTTCCCGCGCCAGATCGCCTTCTCGCCGGACGGCGGGCTGCTGTTCGCGGCGAACCAGAAGTCGAGCACGGTCAGCGTCTTCCATGTGGACCGGGTGAGCGGCGCGCTGCGGCTCGCGGGTGAGCCGTTCGCCTCACCGGTCGCCGTCTGCGCGCTGCCGTTGTAGGGGACGCGGGCAGGAGGCCGCGGCCGCCTGGGCGAGCAGGACGTGCATGCGCTCGGTGAGCTGGGCGATGTCGTCGGCGGGTGCGTGGAAGGGCAGGCGTACGTCGCCGTCGGTGCGGGCACGCTCGACGCGCAGGGTCAGCGCGTGCCGGTCCACGGCGAGCGGCCGTACGCGCACCGCGCCGTGCAGGCTGTCGGGCCCGACGAGCCGGCTGAGCCGTTCCACCGCCTCGGGGTGGGCGTCGGCGAGGTGGGTGAGCAGCCGGGCCTCCGCCAGGGCCAGCGGGTCGGGCGCCGCGGCGGCGAACTCCCCGGGGTCGACCGCGACGGCGCCGGACGGCTCCCGCAGCACCACGCGCGTCGGGCGGAACACCGGGTGCTCGCCCTCGTCGGTGAACCGTCCGGCGAGCCACAGGCGGGCGCGGACGCGCCTGCGTACGGGGACGGGTGCGACGTCGGCGAACTCCACCACGGCGGGCAGCTCACCGCGTGGCGCGCAGAAGGCGCTCGCGCTCAGGGCGCCGCCCTCGGACGGGCGCAGGCGCACCCGGCCGTCCTCGTCCACGGTGTGCGCGCCGACGAAGTCCTCCCGGCCGCCCTCGGCGGTCACCGCGCAGGACCACGCGGCGGCGAGCACGGACCGCGCCCGCTGTGCCGCGCCGGGCACCGCCGCCCAGGTGTGGCTGTCACCCATACCGACCTCCTCATTAGGTAAGCCTTGCCTAACTTACAGAAGATCGAGGCGCACGCCAACCAGGCAGCGGGCGTGGACAGAAGCACCTCGGGGGCGTGCGGAGGCTCGGGCCGCGACGGGACAGGGCGTGCGCGGCGACCCCCGGCCGGACAGGGGCGCCCGGCGCTCGCTCAGGGCGCGAGCACGCCCAGCAGCGCCCGCGCGCACAGGTCCCGCACCTGTTCGCGCGTCAGGTCCGAACGGCGCAGCCACTCCAGGCAGACGGCGGTGGTGAACGCCAGCCAGCCGCGCACCGCGAGTTCGAGGTCGGGGCGCCGGGCGGCGAGCGGGCCGAACTCGGGATCCGCCGCGAGCGCGGCCAGGATCTGCCGTTCCTGGGCGGCCAGAGCCCGCTGGTAGACACGGCGCACGGCCTGGTCGCCCGCCGCGTCCGCGCGGTGGAAGGCGCGGTAGCCGTGGGCGTGGGCCCGGACGTACTCCAGGTAGGTGTCCAGCCCCGCCGCGAGCTGCTCCCGCACCGGCACCCCGGGCGCGGCCGCGGTCATCCGCAGCATCCGCTCGCTCTCCCGCTCCACGACGGCCGCGAAGAAATCCCGTTTGGTCGGGAAGTAGTGGTAGAGCAGCCCCCGCGAGACACCCGCTATCTCGGCGACCTGCTCGATCCACACGTCGTCGTAGGGACTCTCGGAGAACAGCCGCGCCCCGACCGACAGCAGCTGCTCGCGGCGTTCCTCCGTGCTGAGCCGGCGGCGCGTGCGCTGCTCCCCCTGGTTCGCGGCCATGCCCGCACTCTACTTGACGCCGGTTCAACAACCGGACCAGACTGAAAACCGCTATTGAATCCACGTACAACACCAACGGCGAGCGGGGAGACGAGCGGCATGGGGCAGACGACGACCGGAACCGGACCGGCCGGACCGGCCGGACCCGTCGGATCCACCGAAACCACCGGATCCGCCGGATCTGCCGGATCTGCCGGATCAGTCGGGCCAGTCGGGGCAGTCGGACTGCCGAAAGGATTCCGCGGTGCGGAGCTGGGCTGGCCGGAGCTGCACCGCATCCCCCATCCGCCGCACCGGCTTCCGCTCCTCGGCGATGTGCTCGGCGCCGACCGGCGCACGCCCGTGCAGGATTCGATGCGCTACGCCCGCGCGCTCGGCCCGATCTTCCGGCGCAGGGTGTTCGGCAAGGAGTTCGTGTTCGTCTGGGGCTCGCGGCTGGCCGCCGACCTGGCGGACGAGACACGCTTCGCCAAACATGTGGGCCTCGGCGTGGCCAACCTGCGGCCGGTCGCCGGGGACGGCCTGTTCACGGCGTACAACCACGAGCCCAACTGGCAGCTGGCGCACGACGTCCTGGCCCCGGGCTTCAGCCGGGAGGCGATGGCCGGCTATCACGTGATGATGCTGGACGTGGCCGCCCGGCTCACAGACCACTGGGACCGCGCGCTCGCCGCCGGCCACACCGTGGACGTGCCCGGTGACATGACCAAGCTGACCCTGGAGACCATCGCGCGCACCGGCTTCGGGCACGACTTCGGCTCCTTCGAGCGCCCCCGCCCGCACCCGTTCGTCACCGCGATGGTCGGCACCCTCTCCTACGCGCAGCGGCTCAACACCGTCCCGGCCCCGCTGGCCCCCTACCTGCTGCGGGGTGCGACCCGCCGCAACACCGCCGACATCGCCCACCTCAACCGCACGGTCGACGACCTCGTCCGCGCCAGGCGCACGGCGGGCGCGGACGGGGCCGGGAACGGGGACCTGCTCGACCGGATGCTGGAGACGACCCATCCGGAGACCGGGGAGCGGCTGTCCCCCGAGAACGTGCGCCGCCAGGTGATCACCTTCCTGGTCGCGGGCCACGAGACCACCTCCGGCGCGCTGTCCTTCGCGCTCCACTACCTCGCC
This sequence comes from Streptomyces sp. NPDC006393, assembly GCF_040628575.1. Classification (NCBI taxonomy): domain Bacteria; kingdom Bacillati; phylum Actinomycetota; class Actinomycetes; order Kitasatosporales; family Streptomycetaceae; genus Streptomyces; species Streptomyces sp. NPDC006393. Next base: position 206,062 of record NZ_JBEXZD010000002.1, on the reverse strand, counting down.
CGGCACCCGGAGGTCGCGGCCCGCGCCCGGGCCGAGGTGGACCGTGTGTGGGGGGACACGCCGGCGCCCGGCTACGAGCAGGTCGCCAAACTGCGCTATGTGCGCCGGGTGCTGGACGAGTCGCTGCGGCTCTGGCCGACCGCGCCCGCCTTCGCCCGCGAGGCCGTGCGGGACACGGTGCTGGCCGGGGAGCATCCGATGCGCCGGGGCGCCTGGACGCTGGTGCTGACGACGATGCTGCACCGCGACCCCGAGGTGTGGGGCGCGGACGCGGAGCGGTTCGACCCGGACCGGTTCGAGGCGCGGGCCGTACGGGCCCGGCCGCCCCACGTCTTCAAGCCGTTCGGCACCGGGGCCCGGGCCTGTATCGGCCGCCAGTTCGCCCTGCACGAGGCGACCCTGGTCCTCGGCCTGCTGCTGCGCCGCTACGAGCTGCACGCCGATCCGGCCTACCGGCTGAAGGTGACCGAGCGGCTGACCCTCATGCCGGAGGGCCTGCGGCTGCGCCTTGAGCGGCGGACGGCCCCCGCCACGCCGCCGGCCCCAAAATCGGGCCCATCCGGGGTGGCCCGGGTCGCGGTCCCGGACGACCGGGTCCCGATCCCGAACGACCGGAGTCCGGCCTCTGACGACCGGGTTCTTGTCGCGGACGAGGAGGGACGCTCAGCTCCGCGCTGTCCAGTGCACCGGACGGCCGACTGACACCGGCAGCCGGGTGCCCTCGCTGCCACGGGCCGCGTCGAGCTGCGGCTGGGTCAGGAAGAACGCACCGGTCAGATCCGCGTCCGTGAGGTCGGCGTCCCGCAGGTCGGCGCCGATCAGATCCGCACCGCGCAGATCGGCGCCGGTGAGGTCGGCGGCGATCAGATAGGCGCCGCGCAGGCTGACCCCGCGCAGATCGGCGCCCCGCAGCCGGGCGCCGATCAGGTCTGCGCCCCGCCGGTCCTTGCCCTTGCCGCCCTTGCCCTTCGTGCCACGCACCGCGGACCGGGCCAGCTCGCTGGTGCGCAGCAGGAGCACGTTGACGTCCTGGCGGTGGGCGCCGACGTCGAGCCCGGTGAGTTCCTCGGGCGGCAGCAGGGTGAGCCGCTCGGTCTTCTCCAGGGCCCGGCGCAGGTCGGCGTGGACAGGGCGGGCGGCGGGCAGACTCAGCGCCTCGGTCAGGTACCAGAGCAATTCGTGCAGCTGGCGGACCACCGGAAACACCTCGAACATCCGCCGGGCGTCCTCTCGGGAGCCGTCATGCCAGTCCCGGCCGGCGAAGGTGACCTGGGAGACCTTCTGGCCGGCGCCGAAGCAGTCGTAGACCGTACAGCCGGTGAAGCCCTTCTGCCTCAGCCGCGCGTGGATGCCGCACCGGTGGTCGCCCTGGAGGTTCGGGCAGGGCTTCCCGGCCGGCTTGTCGAGCGCGAAGTCCGCCGAGGCGGCGAAGGGCAGGGCGACGCAGCACAGCCCGAAGCAGCGCGCGCAGTCGCCGCGCAGGTCGGGCCGGTGGGCCACGTCGGGCCGGCCGGTCGTGCCGGCTGTCTGATCTGGCATGCCGTCCACCCTACTGACCTGCGGGGCCGGACCCGAACCACCCCGGTCGGCGCAGGAAGGCGGCGGTGACCGCCGTGAAGCGCCCCGGGTCGTCGAGCCAGGGATAGTGCCCGGCACCGGGCTGGACGACCAGTTCGGCATGCTTGAACAGCCCGGCGTACTCGGCCATCGCGGGCGGTGGGGAGTTCAGGTCGACCTCGCCGGCGAGCACCAGGACGGGCGCGGGCAGCCGGGCGAGGGCGGAGCGCGTGGCGTCCGGGTCGTAGGCGCCGTCGCTGCCGTAGACGGCCGCGGCCTCGCTGTTCTTCTGCTCGGCGTCCGCCGCGTCCAGGGCCCGGGCGGACTCGTCCCAGCGGCCGTGCAGGAAGGGGGCGATGGCCTCCCACTGCCCGTCGGCCGCCCTGCCCGCCACCACGTCCTCCAGGGTGGCGTACGCCGCCGGGAACCAGGGTTCGTTGCGGCGCGACCGCGCCGTCGCCAGCCGCACCTCCGCGGTGATCGTGATGCCGACGGCCGCCACGCTCGGCGTGATCAGTGCGAGCCGTCCCACGCGTTGCGGGTGGCGGCCGGCGTAGAGGACCGCCAGGTTCGCGCCGGCGCAGTGCGCCAGCAGGTCCACACGGTCCGCGCCGAGGTGCTCGCGCAGCGCCTCGACGTCGTCGACGAGCCGGTCGCAACGGTAGGTCGCCGGGTCCCGTGGGATCGCCGACCGCCCGCTGCCCCGCAGGTCCAGCATCACCGCTCGCCGGTGGGCGGACAGGCCCCCGAGGTCGCCGAGATAGGCCGAGGCCCGCACGGGACCGCCCGGCAGGCAGATCACCGGCGGGCCGTCCCCGCTCACGTGGTAGGCGAGGCGGGTTCCGTCGTGGGCGGAGAAGGCGGGCATGGCGAGGAGCCTGTCACCGGGCGGTCCGGCGGGGCAACCGGATTGCCCGGCCGGCGGCTTCTCCGACCGGCCCTCGAACCGTCAGTCGGCCAGGACGGCGGGCAGGTCCAGCCGTTCCAGCCGCTCGGTGTCGGCCAGGATGTACATGTGGGTGATCCGGCCGTCGGCGATGGTGACACCCATGACCGACAGCGGCCGGCCCTCGGGGGCGTTGGCCACTCCGACCGTGCCGTTGACCAGGACGAGCCGTGCCGACCCCGCGAACTGGGAGAAGGTGAGCGCCTGCGCGGCCACCGTCCTGGCCCCGTGGACCACCTTGGAGGCGGCGCCGCCCCGGACCAGGGCGCCGGAGTCGACCCGCAGCACCACGTCGGGGTGGAGCACGGCGACCAGTGCCTCGAAGTCGCCGCCGCGCGAGGCCGCCAGGAAGGCGTCGAGGACCTGCCGCTGCCGTCCGAGGTCGGCCTCGGTGGACGGGGTGGCGCCCTGGACCCGGCGCCGGGCACGGCTGGCGAGCTGCCGGGTCGCGGCGGAGGTGCGCTCCACGATCGGGGCGATGTCGTCGAACGGCACCGCGAACAGGTCGTGCAGCACGAACGCCAGCCGCTCGTCCGGCTCCAGCGTCTCCAGCACGACCAGCAGGGCGAGCCCCACCGAGTCGGCCTCGAGCGCCTCCTGCTCCGGGTCGGTCCGGGTCAGCGGCCGCAGCACGGGGTCGGGGACGAAGGTCTCGTCCATGGGTTCCTCACGGCGCGAGGTGCGCGTGCGCAGCAGATCGAGGCAGATCCGGCCGATCACGGTGGTCAGCCAGGCGGCCAGGTTGTCGATGGCGTCCGCGTCCGCGCGGGTCAGTCTCAGCCAGGCCTCCTGCACGGCGTCCTCGGCCTCCGACAGCGAGCCGAGCATGCGGTAGGCCACCGCCCGCAGTTGACCGCGGTGCTCCTCGAAGCGCCGCGCCAGGACCTCCTGGTCACCCATGCCGGTCATCCCGTCCCCCGTCCGCATCAGCTGTCCCGGTCCGTGTGGATCATCGTAGGCACCGGGCCGGTCAGCGGCCGAACAATTCGAACGCCACGGCCGGTTTCCCGCCGAAGCGTTCGCCCGCCGCCTCGGTGCTCATGGTCAGGAAGCCGCGGGCGTACTGTTCCGGGTCCTCGTCGGTCAACGCCTCGATGTAGCTGCGGTGTTCGAGCAGCGAGCGGACCGCCCGGTCCAGGCCCGGCCCGGCGGCCACGGCATGGGTGGGCGTGGTGGAACCGGCGACGGCGACCCAGCGCACCCCGTTCCAGGGCTGAAGGCCCTGCTCGGCGAGTTCCGGGAAGATCCAGCGGTTGCCCGCGTCGCCCGCCGCGTCCAGGGTGGCGCGGCCGACGGCCACATGGTCCGGGGTGTTCCAGACCACGCCGCCCCAGGTGTCGCGGTGGTTGAGGGTGATGACGAGTTCGGGACGGTGGCGCCGTATGGCGGCGGCGATGTCGCGGCGCAGCGCCGTGCCGTACTCGATCACTCCGTCCCGGTGGTCCAGGAACTCCACCGCCGTCACGCCCACGACGGCCGCGCTCGCCCGCTGCTCCCGCTCCCGGACGGCGCCGCACGTGTCCGGGGGGAGGGTGTCGATGCCCGCCTCGCCGCGGGTGGCGAGGACGTAGGCGACCTCTCGGCCGCCGTCGGTCCACTGGGCGATCGCCGCCGAGCAGCCGTACTCGAGGTCGTCCGGGTGCGCGACGACCGCCAGGGCGCGGCGCCAGTCGTCGGGCATCGGCTTGAGCTGACGGGTCTTCGGCTCGGTCATGCGGGCAGACTAACCGCCGCCACCGACAGCGCGTCGCCCCGGCCGGCCCGCCCGGTGGCCGTTCTTGCGCGTCAGGCGTCGTCGCGCGCCAGGGCGAGCAACCGGTCCAGGACGCGCGGTCCGCCGGCCCGCACCCCGTCGTGCTCGAACTCGTCGGTGACCCAGGTGCGCAGTCCGCGGATCGCGCGGGCGGTGTCCAGGGCGTGCTCGGTGTCGACGTACATGTCGTCGTGGTAGACGGCCGCGGCGACCGGGACCTTGTTGGCGGCGAGCCGGGCGGGGTCGTACAGGGGCCGCCAGTCGGTTCGGGCGGCGAGCAGGTCGGCGGTCTCGCGCAGCGGGCGCAGCGCCGGGTCGCAGTCGAACGTCCACGGGTGCACGGACTCGCCGGTGAACAGCACCGGCCCGTCGCCGGCCAGTGCCTTGGCCGCGTCGAACTGCGGGAACTCCCCGCGGACCCGCTCGGCCGACCAGGCGGTGGGGCGGGCGTCCTGGCCGTAGATCGCCTCGTGGACGAGGGCGTACAGCGGGTGCCCGGCGTACGAGAGCAGGCCCTGGACCTCCTCCTGGAAGGCGTCGGACAGGGCCGGGCCCTGCGGGGTGCGGACGAAGGCGTGCTCCAGGAGGAAGTGGAGGCGGTGGCTGCCGTCGCCGGTGCCGAGCAGGATGCCGAGGGACTGGAAGGCCTCGGCGGTGAGCCGGTAGCCGTTCGGGAGCACGACGTCGTGGGTGAGGAGGTGGTCGGCGATACGGCGGACGCGTTCGACGTCCTGCGGGTAGCGGGCGTAGTGGGCGTCGACCTTGCGCTCGATGCGGGGATAGGCGGCCCGGTAGACGTCGTCGGCGTGGGCGTCGAGGGCCGGCAGGCCGCCGGTGATCAGGGCGCCGGCCAGGCCCTCGGGGTGCAGGGAGAGGTAGCTGACCGTGCAGAAGCCGCCGAAGCTCTGGCCGAGGACCGTCCAGGGGGCGCCGCCGGTCAGCGCGGGGCGGATCGCCTCGCAGTCGCGGACGATCGAGTCGGCGCGGAAGTGCGCGAGGTAGTCGGCCTGTTCGGCCGCCCCGCCGCGCAGCGGCAGGGTCTGGCGGTTGGCGGGCGTGGAGCGGCCGGTGCCGCGCTGGTCCAGGAGCAGCACGCGGTGGTCCTCCAGGGCGCGGCCGAGCCAGGCCTGCTTGCCGACGAAACGATTCGCCCCGAACCCCGGTCCGCCCTGGAGGTAGACCAGCCACGGCAGGTCCTGCCGTCCCTTGTCCGCCTTGTCGCTCGCGACGGCCTCACGGGCGTAGAGCTCGATCGTCTCCCCCGCCGGGTCGTCGTGGTCGAGCGGCACCGTGAAGGAGTGGTCGGTGAGGACGACGCCGGGCTGGCGGTAGCTGACGGTCAACGGATCTCCTGTTACGCAGGGTCTACGGCCGCGTCCCAGTTCAGCACATGTCCGTCCGCCGTCCGAGCCCCGGGATCATGAATTTCGCTGAATCTCAGGTCAGCGGGCACTGAACGGGCGGTCAGCGGCCGGGCAGCGTGGAGCTGCGCACCACCAGTTCGGGCTGGAGCACCACCCGCCGGTGCTCGTGCGCCCTCGCCGCTCCCTCGCGTGCCTCGGTCTCCTCGAGCAGCAGCTCCGCCGCGAGGGCACCCATGGTGACGGCGGGCTGCCGAACCGAGGTGAGCGGGACGGCCGCCGCGGCGGCGAACTCGATGTCGTCGTAGCCGACGATGGCGAGGTCGTCGGGGACGCCGACCCCGGCCGCGTACATGGCCTGGAGGACGCCCAGGGCGAGCAGGTCGTTGGCGCAGAACACGGCCGTGGGCCGGTCGGCGAGACCGAGGAGACGGGCGCCCGCGTCCCGGCCGGCGGCCACGTCCAGCCGTTCGGTGGGCAGTTCGCGCAGCACCTCGGGGCCGAGACCCGCCTCGCGCAGGGCGTTCAGGGCGCCGGTGCGGCGGTCACGGACCTGGTTCAGGCCGGGCGGGCCGCTGACGTACGCGATGGAGCGGTGCCCGGCGTCGACCAGGTGCCGTACGGCCAGGGCGCCGCCCGCCACGTCGTCCACGGAGACCGAGCACTCGCTGGCGCCCTCGGCCACCCGGTCGACCAGCACGAAGGGGATGTTGTGCCGGCGGAAGACCGCGATGTTGCGGCCGGTGGCGTCGGTCGGGGTGAGCAGGACGCCGCGCACCCGCTGCTCGGCGAAGAGCGAGAGGTACTCGGCCTCCTCGCCGACACTCTGCGCGCTGTTGCAGACCATCACGCCGAGCCCGGCCTCGCGGGCGGCCCGCTCGGCGCCGCGGGCGACGTCGACGAAGAACGGGTTGCCCATGTCCAGGACGAGTAGTCCCATGATCCGGCTGCGGCCGGCGCGCAGCTGCCGCGCGGACTCGCTGCGGACGTAGCCGAGGCGGTCGATCGCGGAGAGCACCCGGGCGCGGGTCTCGGTGGCGACGGTCTCGGGCCGGTTGATGACGTTCGAGACCGTGCCCACGGAGACACCTGCGGCGCGGGCGACGTCCTTGATACCCACCGACTGGGTCATCGGCTGGAGACCTCCGGGAAGACGAGGGGCGGCGGGCGGGGGTTCACATTACCGTCACCGCGCCGCACACCAGAGCGGATCAGGCGGGCAGTTCGAAGTCGACGACGTGGAGCGGCGAGGGCGTGATGCCGCTCGATCTCTCCTGGCAGAGGAACGACAGGACGTTGTCCGCCCCGACGCGCGTCTCGTCGATCACGACCTCCCCGAAGGCGTTCAGGCCGCCGCCGTCGAAGAGCAGGGTCCAGTCGGTGTGGCCGGAGGACTTCGAGGCGGCGGCGATCCGGCCGTACGGCAGGACGGCGTAGGCGTTGTCGTGGCGGTCCAGGACGAGTCTGGTGCGCCCGCCGGCGCGCAGCGGAACGGGGATCTCGGTCTTGAGCCAGGTGCCGGCGGCGTCCTTGCGGAGGTGGAAGGCACGGCCGTGCGCGGTGCGCTCGGTGACGTGGTCGCCGGTGCGCGGGCCGAGGCGGACCGGGACGTGGCTGATGATCGCGTGCGGGAGCCCCGCCGAGTCGGTCCACTGGCTCTCCTGGTTCATCAGGCAGTGGCCGGGGCCGAGCGGGTCGACGACGAGTCCGGGGCCGGTCACGGCGACCCTGTCGGGGCCGCCGGTGGCGCCGACGACCTGGCCCGCGTCGTTGCGCCAGGTACGGCCGCGGTCGGTGGAGTACACGTAGCCGGTGTCGTGGTTGGCCAGGCCGCCACCGCCGGTCACCGCCCCGTTCCGCTCGCGCCAGGTGAAGAAGGCGTGCAGCCGGCCGTTGGCGTCGTAGTCGATGCCGTGCAGGTACATGTTGCGGGCGGTCGAGGTCCCGTGCTCGCCGGTGTAGGTGCCGGTGGAGCTGGTCCACTCCCCCAGGCAGGTCCAGGCCGAACCGTCGTACTCGGCGAGGGCGCATCGGCCGTCGCCGCTGACGCCGGCGCGGTAGCTCAGCTGGAGCCCGCCCTCGGGGGTGGGGACGAACTGCGGGTAGGTGAAGCGGGACGTGAGCGCGAGCCCGTCGAGCGTCGTGCGGACGGCGCCGAAGGCCTCGGGGGTCCAGGCGGTGGCCACGGGGTCGTCGAGGAGTCCGGCGGCCGACTTGACGTAGTGGAAGCCGTCGCTGTGCGAGTCCATGTTCAGGTGGAGCCGGCCGTCGGCCCGGGAGACGCCCATGCAGATGACGTTGTGGGAGTCGTCCGCCTTGAGCCGGTGGGGCAGGGTGACGGTCGACCAGGTGGAGTCGCCCAGGGCGCGGCGGGCCACCACCGCGTGCCGGCTCGCGGTGTACCAGGCGGCGTACTGGTGGCCCTGGTGGGTCAGCAGGCCGCTCTTCTGGAAGGAGTTGGTGTTGACCAGGCCGTCGTAGGAGACGAAGTGGACGGCCCGCGCGTCCGGCACGCTGCGGCCCTTGGGAGTGAGCGACGGACCCTGATGACTGGGCGAGGGGCCCTTGAGGGTGGGCGACGGTCTCATGGCGGGCTCCGGGTCAGGCGAGGTGGAAGACCTCGGTGAGGGGCTTCATCGCCTCGTCGGGCCGGGCGCCGTCCAGCGACTCGAAGAACGGCGCCATCTCGGCCTGCCAGCGGGCGTTGACCTCGGTGGCCTCCATGCCCGCCTTGGCGGCCTCGAAGTCCTCGGTCTCCAGATAGCCGACGAGGAGGCCGTCGTCGCGCAGGAAGAGCGAGTAGTTGTGCCAGCCGGTGGCCGAGAGCGCCTCGCGCATCTCGGGCCACACGGCGGCGTGGCGTTCGCGGTACTCGGCGATCCGGTCCTCGCGGACCTTGAGGAGGAAACAGACGCGCTGCATGAAGTACCACTCCCGACGGGGAAAGCGAGGCCCGAGGGCTCAGAAGTTGAACTGGTCGATGTTCTTGGCGTCGAAGACCGTCGGCTTGCCGAGGTTGATCACGCCGTCCTTGCCGATGGTGTACGACCCCATGTCGCCGGCCTTGAAGGTCTCGCCCTCCTTGCCGGTGATCTGCCCGGAGGACAGGGCGACGGCGGTGTGGGCGGCCAGTTCGCCGAGCTTGGCCGGGTCCCACAGCTCGAAGGCGTCGACGGTGCCGTTCTTGACGTACTTGCGCATGTCGTTCGGGGTGCCGAGACCGGTCAGCTTGACCTTGCCCTTGTACTTGGAGCCGGACAGGTACTGGGCGGCGGCCTTGATGCCGACGGTGGTCGGGGAGATGATCCCCTTCAGGTTCGGGTACTGCTGGAGCAGGCCCTGGGTCTGCTGGAAGGACGCCTGGGCGTCGTCGTTTCCGTAGGCGACCTTGACCAGCTTGATGTCCTTGTACTTGGGGTCCTTCAGCTCCTCCTTCATGAAGTCGATCCAGGTGTTCTGGTTCGTGGCGGTCTGCGCGGCGGACAGGATCGCGATCTCGCCCTTGTAGCCGATCTGCTTCGCGAGCAGCTGGACCTCGGTGCGGCCGAGGTCCTCGGCGGAGGCCTGGGAGACGAAGGCGTTGCGGCAGTCGGGCTTGGTGTCGGAGTCGTAGGTGACGACCTTGATGCCGTTCTTCATGGCCTGCTTGAGCGCGGTGCACAGGGCGCCGGGGTCCTGCGCGGACACGGCCATCGCGTTCACCTGCTGCTGGGTGAGCGTGTTGACGTAGGAGACCTGGCCGGAGGTGTCGGTGGCGCTGGAGGGGCCGACCTCCTTGTACTTCTCGCCGAGGGCCTCCAGGGCCTTCTTGCCGCCGTTGTCGGCGGAGGTGAAGTAGGGGTTGTTGACCTGCTTGGGCAGGAAGCCGACGGTCAGGCCCTTCTTCGTCGCGGCGTTCGGGTCCGCCTTGCCGGCCGAGGAGGCCGCCGCGCCACCGTCGTTCTTCACGTCGTTCTTGGTGGTGCCGCCGCAGGCGGTGACGGCCAGGGCGAGGGAGGTGGCGGCGGCCAGGGCCGCACAGGTACGGCGGATCGATGCTCTGCGCATGAGGGTTCCTTACGAGGGAGTACGGGCTTCGGTGACGAGGACGAGGGAGAACGAGCGCGTTACGGGGTCGGTGCGGGCGCCTTGGACACGGGCGCCGAGGCCGCCCGGCGCCCGGCCCGGGCCACCGCGACCTGGCGTGCGACGCGGGGGCCGAGCACGGAGATGACCAGCAGGACGCCGGTGACGACGATCTGCGACTGGGCGGAGACGTTGACCAGGCTCATCACGTTCTGGAGCGCGCCGAGCAGGAACACTCCGGCCACGGCGCCGCCGAGGGTGCCCTTGCCGCCGTCGAAGTCGATGCCGCCGAGCAGGACGGCCGCGACGACGGAGAGTTCCAGCCCGGTGGCGTTGTCGTAGCGGGCGCTGGCGTAGTGCAGGGCCCAGAAGACGCCGGTGAGCGCGGACATCAGGCCGGTGGCGACGAACAGGAGCAGCTTGTGCCGCTTGACCCGGATGCCGGCGAACCGGGCCGCCTCCTCGGCCGCGCCGATCGCGAACAGCGACCGTCCGAACGGGGTGGCGTGCAGCGTGACCACGGCGATCGCGAGCAGCACCAGGAAGGGCAGGAAGGCCTGCGGCAGGAAGGTGTCGCCGAGCCGTCCGGCCGCGAAGTCCAGGTACTGGGTGGGGAAGTCGGTCACCGCGTCCGAGCCGAGCACGATCTGCGCGATGCCCCGGTAGGCGGCGAGGGTGCCGATGGTGACGGCCAGGGACGGCAGCCCGAGCCGGGTCACCAGCAGGCCGTTGACCAGGCCGCACACCGCGCCGAGCACCAGGCACAGCGGGATGATCGTCTCGATGGTCATGCCCTGGTTCCACAGCGCGCCCATCACCGCGCCGGACAGACCGGCGGTGGAGGCGACCGACAGGTCGATCTCACCGGCGACGACCAGCAGCGTCATCGGCAGGGCGATCAGCGCGATCGGCAGGGTGTTGCCGATCAGGAACGACAGGTTCAGGGCGTTGCCGAAGCCGTCGACGAAGCCGAAGGAGAACAGCAGGACCACGATGAGCAGGGCGCCGACGACGGTGTCCCAGCGGACGGCGCGGGAGAGGGACTCAGGCATGGCGGGCGTTCCTCTTCTTCAGGGCCGAGGCCACGCGCAGCGCGACGATCCGGTCGACCGCGATGGCGAGCAGGAGCAGGATGCCGTTGATCGCGAGCACCCACACGGAGCTGACGCCGAGGGCGGGCAGCACGCTGTTGATGGAGGTCAGCAGCAGGGCGCCGAGGGCCGCTCCGTAGACGCTGCCGGAGCCGCCGGTGAAGACCACGCCACCGACCACGACCGCGCTGACGACGGTGAGTTCGTAGCCGTTGCCGGTGCCGGAGTCGACGTTGCCGAACCGGGCCAGGTACATCGCCCCGGCGAGGCCGGCGAGGCCGCCGCAGAAGGTGTACGCGGCGAGGATCCGCTTGCGCACCGGGATGCCGGCGAGCCGGGCGGCCTCCGGGTTCGAGCCGAGCGCGTACAGCTCCCGGCCGCCGGAGAAGTTCTTCAGGTAGTACGCCGTGCCGACGAGCACCACGAGCGCGATCAGCGCCAGGTAGGGCACGGCGGAGATGCCGCCGGAGCCGAAGTCGACGAAGCCGCCGGGCAGGTCGGCCGCGGTGATCTGGCGCGAGCCCACCCAGATGGAGTCGATGCCCCGGATGATGTAGAGCGTGCCGAGGGTGACGACGAGCGCGGGCACCTGGCCGAGGCTGACCAGCAGGCCGTTGAGCAGGCCGAAGCCGACGCCCAGGAGCACCGCCAGCACGATGGCCACCAGGGGGTTGCCTCCGCCGTGCAGATAGGTGCCGGCGGCGAAGGCGCTGATGCCGAGCGTGGAGCCGACCGACAGGTCGACGTTGCGGGTGATGACGACCAGCGACTGGCCGGTGGCGACCAGCACCAGGATGGTCGCGTTCAGCAGCAGGTCCTTGATGCCCTGCTGGGAGAGGAACTCGCTGTTGCCGGCCTGGGTGACGGCGATCATCACCAGGAAGACGACCAGGATGGCGAGTTCGCGCATCTTGAAGACCCGGTCGACGAACCGGGTGCCGCTGGACTTGGGCGCCTCGGCGGCGGAGGCGGGGTTGGGGGCGGTCACGGTCACGCGGCCCTCCCCGTGGCTGCGGCCATCACGGTTTCCTCGGTTGCGTCGGAGCGGGGGATCTCGGCGGTCAGCCGGCCCTCGTGCATCACGAGCACGCGGTCGGCCATGCCGAGGATCTCGGGCAGGTCGGAGGAGATCATCAGGACGGCGACGCCGTCGGCGGCGAGCTGGGACAGCAGCCGGTGCACCTCGGCCTTGGTGCCGACGTCGATGCCGCGGGTGGGCTCGTCGACGATGAGCACCTTGGGGCCGGTGGCGAGCCACTTGGCCAGCACCACCTTCTGCTGGTTGCCGCCGGAGAGGGTGGAGACGGCGTCCGCGATCCGGGCGTACTTCACCTGGAGCTTGACGGCCCAGTCGAGGGAGCGGCTGCGTTCGGCGCCGCGGTCCACCAGACCGGCCCTTCTCGTCGTACGCAGTCCGGTGAGGCCGATGTTGCGTTCGATGGACATGTCCATCACCAGGCCCTGGGCGCGCCGGTCCTCGGGGACGAGGGCGAGCCCGGCGGCCATCGCGGTGGACGGGGCGCCGTTGGTCAGCCTGCGCCCGCCGACCTCCACCTCGCCGGCGTCCCAGCGGTCGACGCCGAAGACGGCCCGGGCGACCTCCGTGCGCCCGGCGCCGACCAGTCCGGCCAGGCCGACGATCTCGCCGCACCGCACCTCGAAGGAGACGTCGGTGAAGACGCCCTCGCGGGTCAGCCGGCGCACGCTGAGCGCGACCTCGCCCGGTGTCACGTCCTGCTTGGGGTAGAGCTCGTCGAGGTCACGGCCGACCATGCGGCGCACCAGGTCGTCCTCGGTCATGCCGTCCAGCGGCTCACTGGCGATCCAGGCGCCGTCCCGCAGGGTGGTCACCCGCTGGCAGATCTCGAAGATCTCCTCCAGGCGGTGCGAGATGAAGAGCACCGCGGCGCCCTGCTCGCGCAGGGTGCGGACGACCCCGAACAGGCGGGCCACCTCGCTGCCGGTGAGGGCGGCGGTGGGCTCGTCCATGATCAGGACGCGGGCGTCGAAGGAGAGCGCCTTGGCGATCTCGACGATCTGCTGGTCGGCGATGGACAGGCCGCGCGCGGGGCGGTCGGGGTCGAGGTCGACGCCGAGCCGGCGCATCAGACCGGCGGTGGCCTCGTGGGTGGCCTTGTGGTCGATCCGGCCGATGGTGCGACGGGGCTGGCGCCCCATGAAGATGTTCTCGGCGATCGACAGATCGGGGAAGAGCGTGGGCTCCTGGTAGATCACGGCGATGCCGGCGTCGCGGGCGTCGCCGGGTCCGTGGAAGACGACGGGCTCGCCGTCGAGCAGCACCTGGCCGGCGTCCGGCCGGTGCACCCCGGCGAGGGTCTTGATGAGGGTCGACTTGCCCGCGCCGTTCTCCCCGGCGAGGGCGTGCACCTCCCCCGGAAACAGTTCCAGGGACACGTTCCTGAGGGCACGCACCGCACCGAAGGACTTCGAGATGTCCCTGAGCGCCAGCACCGGGGCCGGACCCGTGTCGGACGGGTGGGTCATTGGGGGCTCCTCGACGACGCCGGCCGGCAGCCGTACCGGGTCGTGAAAGGTTTCAACTGGGTTGCCGGGACGTTAGGCATGGAGCCGATGTCACGTCAATGGGTACGGATCGAAAAAATTTGGAGGCTCAAAGGTCACAGCGGGGTCACGGAGAAGAGCCCGACCCTGGGGGGTTGACACCCAAACCCATGGCCCATACCTTCCGGTTCTGAATCGTTTCACAGCGAAGCCGTTCAGAAGCCGTTCACAGGCTTTCCACCCCACGCCACAGGAGCCCTGCAGTGACCGAGCTCGCCGCGGTGAAGGCCGCGCTCAAGACCCAGGCCGTCGAGACGCCGTCGTGGGCGTACGGGAACTCGGGGACCCGTTTCAAGGTGTTCGCGCAGGCCGGTGTCCCGCGCACGCCGCGCGAGAAGCTGGACGACGCGGCGAAGGTGCACGAGTTCACCGGCGTCGCCCCGACCGTCGCCCTGCACATCCCCTGGGACCGGGTCGACGACTACGCCGCGCTCGCCAAGCACGCCGAGGAACGCGGAGTGCGGCTGGGCGCGATCAACTCCAACACCTTCCAGGACGACGACTACAAGCTGGGCAGCATCTGCCACCCGGACGCGGTGGTGCGCCGCAAGGCGGTCGACCACCTGCTGGAGTGCGTCGACATCATGGACGCCACCGGGTCGCGGGACCTGAAGCTGTGGTTCGCCGACGGGACGAACTACCCCGGGCAGGACGACATCCGCGCCCGCCAGGACCGGCTCGCCGAGGGGCTCGCGGAGGTGTACGAGCGGCTCGGCGACGACCAGCGGATGCTGCTGGAGTACAAGTTCTTCGAGCCGGCCTTCTACGCCACGGACGTCCCGGACTGGGGCACGGCGTACGCGCACTGCCTGAAGCTCGGGCCGAAGGCGCAGGTCGTGGTGGACACCGGGCACCACGCGCCGGGCACCAACATCGAGTTCATCGTGGCGACGCTGCTGCGGGAGGGGAAGCTCGGCGGGTTCGACTTCAACTCCCGCTTCTACGCCGACGACGACCTGATGGTGGGCGCGGCCGACCCCTTCCAGCTGTTCCGGATCATGTACGAGGTGGTACGCGGCGGCGGGTTCACGCCGGAGGTCGCGTTCATGCTCGACCAGTGCCACAACATCGAGGCGAAGATCCCGGCGATCATCCGGTCGGTGATGAACGTGCAGGAGGCCACGGCGAAGGCGCTGCTGGTCGACGGCGTCGCCTTGGCGGAGGCGCAGGCCTCGGGTGAGGTGCTGGAGGCCAATGCCGTGCTGATGGACGCGTACAACACGGACGTCCGTCCGCTGCTGCGCGAGGTGCGGGAGGAGATGGGGCTGGACCCCGAGCCTCTGGTGGCGTACCGGCGGTCCGGGTGGGCCGAGAAGATCGTCGCGGAGCGAGTGGGTGGGCAGCAGGCCGGTTGGGGGGCATGAGCGTCTGCCGGGCTTCTGTTCGTAGCGGGGTGCGGGCCGGTTGCGGCTGAGCGCGCCCCGCGGCGGAGCCGCTGATCGATACAGCCCCGCGCCCCTTTGATTCATCCCCTCGTCTTGAAAAGGAACCCCCATGTCACTCCACCCCGAAGCCTCCGCCCTGCTCGATCGTTCCCATCGGCTCGGCGCCGATCCCCGTAACACCAACTACGCCGGCGGCAACGCCTCCGCCAAGGGCACCGACACCGACCCCGTCACCGGCGGAGACGTCGAGCTGATGTGGGTGAAGGGGTCCGGGGGCGACCTCGGGACGCTCACCGAGAGCGGGCTGGCCGTGCTGCGGCTGGACCGGCTGCGGGCCCTCGTCGACGTGTACCCGGGTGTCGAGCGCGAGGACGAGATGGTCGCCGCGTTCGACTACTGCCTGCACGGCAAGGGCGGGGCCGCGCCCTCCATCGACACGGCCATGCACGGGCTGGTCGACGCCCCGCACGTGGACCATCTGCACCCCGACTCCGGTATCGCGCTCGCCTGCGCGGCCGACGGCGAGAAGCTGACGGCCGAGTGCTTCGGCGACTCGGTGGTGTGGGTGCCGTGGCGGCGGCCCGGGTTCCAGCTGGGGCTGGACATCGCCGCGATCAAGGAGGCCAACCCGCAGGCCGTCGGGTGCGTTCTCGGCGGGCACGGGATCACCGCGTGGGGTGCCACCTCCGAGGAGTGCGAGCGCAACTCGCTGCACATCATCCGGACCGCCGAGAAGTTCCTCGCCGAGCGCGGGAAGGCGGAGCCCTTCGGGCCGGTGATCGAGGGGTACGAGGCGCTGGGCGAGGCCGAGCGGCGGGAGCGGGCCGCGGCCCTGGCGCCGTACGTCCGGGCCGTGGCCTCGCAGGACAGGCCGCAGGTCGGGCACTTCGACGACTCCGAGGTGGTCCTCGACTTCCTGGCCCGGGCCGAGCATCCGCGGCTGGCCGCGCTGGGCACCTCCTGCCCGGACCACTTCCTGCGCACCAAGGTGCGGCCCCTGGTGCTCGACCTGCCGCCGTCCGCCCCGCTGGACGAGGCGATCGCCCGGCTGAAGGAGCTGCACGCCGAGTACCGCGCGGAGTACGCCGCGTACTACGACCGGCACGCGACGCCGGACTCCCCCGCGATGCGCGGTGCCGACCCGGCGATCGTGCTGGTCCCGGGCGTGGGCATGTTCTCCTTCGGCAAGGACAAACAGACCGCGCGGGTGGCCGGCGAGTTCTACGTCAACGCCGTCAACGTGATGCGGGGGGCCGAGGCCGTCTCGGCGTACGCGCCGATCGAGGAGTCCGAGAAGTTCCGCATCGAGTACTGGGCGCTGGAGGAGGCCAAGCTCCAGCGGATGCCGAAGCCGAAGCCGCTGGCGACCCGGGTGGCGCTGGTGACCGGCGCGGGCAGCGGGATCGGCAAGGCGATCGCGCAGCGGCTCGTCGCCGAGGGCGCGTGCGTCGTCGTGGCGGATCTGAACGCCCCGAACGCCGCCGCCGTCGCCGAGGAGCTGGGCGGGCCGGACAAGGCGGTCGCCGTGACCGTGGACGTCACGGACGAGGAGCAGATCGCCGCCTCGTTCCGCCAGGCCGTGCTCGCCTTCGGCGGGGTCGACCTGGTCGTCAACAACGCCGGCATCTCCATCTCCAAGCCGCTGCTGGAGACCACCACCAAGGACTGGGACCTCCAGCACGACATCATGGCCCGCGGTTCCTTCCTCGTCTCGCGGGAGGCCGCCCGGGTGATGATCGCGCAGGGGCTGGGCGGTGACATCGTCTACATCGCCTCCAAGAACGCCGTCTTCGCCGGGCCGAACAACATCGCCTACTCCGCCACCAAGGCCGACCAGGCCCATCAGGTGCGCCTGCTCGCCGCCGAGCTGGGGGAGCACGGGATCCGCGTCAACGGGATCAACCCCGACGGTGTGGTGCGGGGCTCCGGGATCTTCGCCGGTGGGTGGGGTGCCGAGCGGGCCGCCGTGTACGGGGTCGAGGAGGAGAAGCTCGGCGAGTTCTACGCCCAGCGGACCATCCTCAAGCGCGAGGTGCTGCCCGAGCATGTCGCCAACGCCGTCTTCGCCCTGACCGGTGGGGAGCTGACCCACACCACCGGTCTGCACGTCCCCGTCGACGCCGGCGTCGCGGCCGCCTTCCTGCGGTGAACGCGGTGAGCAAGGTGAGCGCGGCCGTGAAGTCGTACGCCGCGGTCGACCTCGGCGCGTCCAGCGGGCGTGTCATGGTCGGCCGCGTCGGCCCCGACTCGCTGGAGCTGACCGAGGCGCACCGCTTCCCCAACCGTCCCGTGCGGGTGCCCGAGGGGCTGCGCTGGGACGTGCTCGGGCTGTACGCCGGGGTGCTGGACGGGCTGCGCGCCGCGGGCCGGGTGGACTCCGTCGGCATCGACAGCTGGGCCGTGGACTACGGCCTGCTCGACGCCGACGGCGCCCTGCTGGGCAACCCGGTGCACTACCGGGACGCCCGTACCGAGGGCGTCGCCGAGAAGGTGTGGGCGAGCGTGCCCCCCGAGGAGCTGTACGCGGCGACCGGCATCCAGTACGCCCCGTTCAACACGCTGTACCAGCTGGCGTCGGCCCGCTCCACCGCCCAGTTCGCCGCCGCCCGGCGCCTGTTGCTGATCCCCGACCTGCTGACGTACTGGCTGACGGGTGAGCAGGGCACGGAACTGACCAACGCCTCCACCACCCAGCTCGTCGACCCGCGCACGCGCGACTGGGCGTACGACGTCGCGGCCCGCGCGGGCATCGACCTGGAGCTGTTCGCGCCGCTGCGCCGGCCCGGCGATCCGGCGGGCGTGCTGCGGGCGGAGGTGCTGGAGCAGACCGGGCTGCGCGGGCCGGTGCCGGTGACGGCCGTCGGCTCGCACGACACGGCGTCCGCGGTGGCCGCGGTGCCGGCCGTGGGCGAGCGGTTCGCGTACATCTGTACGGGCACCTGGTCGCTGGCGGGTCTGGAACTGGACGAACCCGTGCTGACCGAGGAGAGCCGCGCCGCCAACTTCACCAACGAGCTGGGGCTGGACGGCACCGTCCGGTATCTGCGCAACATCATGGGGCTGTGGCTGCTCCAGGAGTGCGTGCGGGCCTGGGGCGACCCGGACCTGGGTGAGCTGCTGCGGGAGGCGGCCGAGGTGCCCTCGCTGCGGTCGGTCGTGGACGCGCAGGACGCCGCCTTCCTGGCCCCGGGCCGGATGCCGGAGCGGATCGCGGAGGCCTGCCGGGTCTCCGGGCAGCCGGTGCCCGCGACCCGCGGCGAGTTCACGCGCTGCATCCTCGACTCCCTCGCCCTCGCGCACCGCCGGGCGATCGCCGAGGCACAGCGGCTCGCGGACCATCCCGTGGACGTCGTGCACATCGTGGGCGGAGGGACCCGCAACGCCCTGCTGTGCCGGCTGACCGCCGACGCCTGCGGGCTGCCGGTGGTGGCCGGGCCCACCGAGGCGGCGGCCCTCGGCAACGTCCTGGTGCAGGCCCGGGCGCACGGCCTCGTCGGCGACCGGGCCGGCATGCGGCGCCTGATCGCGCGGACGCAGCCGCTGACGCGGTACGAACCGAGCGGCGACGCGGCGGCCTGGCGTGCGGCCGAGGCCCGGCTCGCCGGGGCGCCACGGTGAGCCGCGGTGCTCGGCCGCGCCCGATCCGTGGCACGCCGCCACGCCCCATGCGGGGCGCGCCGCCACGCCGCGGGCCGCGGCCTGCCCCCGTACCTTCCGCCTGACTAGGCTTCAACCACCCGATGATCGACAACAAGGAGCCGCGATGCGTGTCGCTCTGTTCCTGACCTGCGTCAACGACACGCTCTATCCGGACACCGGGCGCGCCGTGGTGAAACTGCTGACCAGACTGGGCGTGGACGTGGACTTCCCGATGGCCCAGACATGTTGCGGGCAGGCGCACTACAACACCGGGTACCGCCACGAGGCCGAGCCGCTGGCCCGACGGTTCGCCGAGGTCTTCCGGGACTACGAGGCGATCGTGACACCGTCCGGATCGTGCGGGGCGATGGTGCGGGAGCTGTATCCGCGCATGGGCGAGCGGGCACGGGCCGAGGGCCGGGGCGACACGCTGGCCCGGACGCTGACGGCGGTCGTGCCGCGGACGTACGAGCTGACGGAGTTCCTGGTCGACGTGCTGGGGGTGACGGACGTCGGGGCGTACTACCCGCACACGGTGACCTACCACCCGACCTGCCACGGCCTGCGCGTGCTGGGCCTCGGGGACCGTCCGCTGCGGCTGCTGCGGGCGGTGAAGGGGCTGGAGCTGGTGGAGCTGCCCGGAGCGGAGGAGTGCTGCGGCTTCGGGGGCACCTTCTCGGTGAAGAACCCGGACGTCTCGGCGGCGATGGGCGCCGACAAGGTGCGCCACGCCGAGTCGACCGGCGCCGAGGTGCTGTGCGCGGCCGACAACTCCTGTCTGATGCACATCGGAGGGACCATGACCCGGCTGCGCACCGGCATGCGGCCGGTGCACATCGCGGAGATCCTGGCCAGCACGGAGGAGGAGTCCGCCGCATGAGCGCCACGTTCCTGGGGATGCCCGGCGTCCCGGCGTACCCGGCCTTTCCGGAGGCCGCGCACGAGGCCGTGCGCGACGAGACCCTGCGCGGCAATCTGCGCCACGCCACGCACACCATCCGCGCCAAGCGCGCCAGGGCGGTGGCGGAGGTGTCCGACTGGGCGGCGCTGCGCGAGGCCGGGCGGCGGATCAAGGACCACACGCTGCGGCACCTGGACCGCTATCTGGTGCAGGTGGAGGAGGCGGTCACGGCGGCCGGCGGCACCGTGCACTGGGCGGTCGACGCCGAGGAGGCCAACCGGATCGTCGCCGATCTGGTCAAGGCGACCGGTCAGAGCGAGGTCGTCAAGGTCAAGTCGATGGCCACGCAGGAGATCGGCCTCAACGAGGCCCTGGAGGCGGAGGGCATCCGCGCCTACGAGACCGATCTCGCCGAGCTGATCGTGCAGTTGGGCAAGGACCGGCCCTCGCACATCCTCGTGCCCGCGATCCACCGCAACCGCGGCGAGATCCGGGACATCTTCCGCTCCGAGATGGGCGAGTGGGGCCGTCCGGCCCCCGAGGGCCTGAGCGACACGCCCGCCGAACTCGCCGAGGCGGCCCGGTTGCACCTGCGGGAGAAGTTCCTGCGCGCCAAGGTCGGCATCTCCGGCGCCAACTTCGTCGTGGCCGAGACCGGCACGCTGGTGGTCGTGGAGTCCGAGGGCAACGGGCGGATGTGCCTGACGCTGCCCGAGACGCTGATCTCGGTCGTCGGCATCGAGAAGATCGTGCCGACGTGGCGGGACCTGGAGGTCTTCCTCCAGACGCTGCCCCGCTCCTCGACGGCCGAGCGGATGAACCCGTACACGTCCATGTGGACCGGCACCACCGACCAGGACGGGCCGAGCACCTTCCATCTGGTGCTGCTGGACAACGGCCGCACCGACACGCTCGCCGACGAGGTCGGCCGCCAGGCCCTGCGCTGCATCCGCTGCTCGGCGTGTCTCAACGTGTGCCCGGTCTACGAGCGGGCGGGCGGGCACGCGTACGGCTCGGTGTACCCCGGGCCGATCGGCGCGATCCTCAGCCCCCAGCTGCGCGGCACCGGCAGCGAGATCGACGCCTCCCTGCCGTACGCGTCCTCGCTGTGCGGCGCCTGCTACGAGGTGTGCCCGGTCGCCATCGACATCCCCGAGGTGCTGGTGCACCTGCGCGAACGGGTCGCCCAGGGCGACCATTCGACGCGCGGCGGCAACAAGGTGGTGCTGCGGCCGGCGAAGGGGCACGCCGCCGAGCGGGCGGCGATGCGCGCGGCCCGCTGGGCGTTCACGCACCCCGGCGTCCTGCGCACCGGCCAGCGCCTCGCCTCGCGCACCCGCCGCCTGCATCCTCGTACGCTGCCGGGCCCCGGCAAGGCCTGGAGCGGCACCCGGGACCTGCCCCCGGTGCCCGCGGAACCGTTCCGCGACTGGTGGCAGCGCACGGGCGGCGGCAAGGAGGGGACGAAGTGAGCAGCAGGGAACGGATCCTGGGCCGGGTGCGGCGCGCGCTGGCGGACGTGCCACCGGACGACACTCCGTACGAACAGGCCGTTTCCCGCGACTATCTGCGGCACCACGGCGGCCGGCGGGTCGAGGAGACGGTGGATCTGCTGGCCGAGAACCTGGTGGACTACCGGGCGGTCGTGCACCGCAGCGACGCCGAGGGGCTGCCCGGGCTGATCGCCCACCTGCTCGGCGAGCGGGGCTCCAGGACCGTGCTCGTCCCTTCCGGACTGAACGAGAGTTGGCTGGCGCAGACGGAGGTGACGCGGGTCCCGGACCGTGCGGACAGCACGCCACACGAACTCGACCGGGTGGACAGCGTCGTCACCGGCTGCGCGGTCGCCGTCGCCGAGACCGGCACGATCGTCCTGGACGGCTCCCCCGACCAGGGCCGCCGCCGCATCACCCTCATCCCCGACCACCACATCTGCGTGGTCCGCGTCCCGGACCAGGTGGTCTCCTCGGTCCCCCAGGCCCTGGAACGCCTCGATCCGACGCGCCCGCTGACGTGGATCTCCGGCCCCTCGGCGACCAGCGACATCGAACTGGACCGGGTGGAGGGGGTGCACGGTCCGCGCACCCTGGAGGTGGTGCTGGTGAGCGGGGGGTGACCGGCGCGGTTAGCGTGAGGGAATGATCCGGTTCGAGCAGGTCACCAAGCGCTACCCGGACGGGACCACGGCCGTGGACGGGCTCAGCTTCGAGGTGTCCGAGGGGGAACTCGTCACCCTCGTGGGCCCGTCCGGGTGCGGCAAGACGACCACGATGCTGATGGTCAACCGGCTGATCGAACCGACCTCGGGCCGGATCCTCGTGGGGGGCGAGGACGTGGCCGGAGTCGATCCGGTGCGGCTGCGCCGCCGGATCGGCTACGTCATCCAGCAGGTCGGCCTCTTCCCGCACCGCACGGTCCTCGACAACACCGCGACCGTGCCCGCGCTGCTCGGCTGGAAGAAGGCGAGGGCGCGGGCGCGCGCCGCCGAGCTGCTGGAGCTGGTGGGTCTGGACCCGGGGACGTACGGGCCGCGCTATCCGGAGCAGCTGTCGGGCGGGCAGCGGCAACGGGTCGGGGTGGCGCGTGCGCTGGCCGCGGACCCCCCGGTGCTGCTGATGGACGAGCCGTTCGGGGCCGTCGACCCGGTGGTGCGCGAGCAGTTGCAGGAGGAGTTCCTGCGGATGCAGGCGGCGGTGCACAAGACGGTGCTGCTGGTCACGCACGACATCGAGGAGGCGGTACGCCTCGGCGACCGCATCGCGGTGTACGGGCAGGGGCGGATCGAGCAGTTCGACACGCCCGGGGCGGTGCTGGGCAGCCCGGCGAATCCCTATGTCGCCGGGTTCGTGGGCGCCGACCGGGGTCTGAAACGGCTGTCGGTGACCGCGATCGAGCCGGACGATCTGGAGCAGCCGCCGGTCGCCCGGCTGGACGAGCCGGCCGAGCGTGTGGCCGGGCGGCTGCGCGCCGAGGGCGCCCGCTGGGCGGTCGTCGTCGACGCCTCCGGTGATCTGCACGGCTGGGTGGGCCTGGACGCGCTGGCCGGAGGCGGCTCTGTCGGGGATCTGGCGCACCGGATGCGGGCGTGGGTGCCGGTGGGCGCGCCGCTCAGACAGGCGTTCGGGGTGATGCTCCAGCACGACGCCGGCTGGGTCGCGGTGCTGGACGGCGCCCGCTTCCTCGGTGTGCTCACTCCGGCGAAGCTGCACGAGGCGCTGCGCCGCTCGGTGGACGCCGACGCGCGCGGGGTGCCGCGGGACCAGGTGAGGTTCGACTCGGTGGCCGACGCCTGACGATGGCGGACGCTTGACGGCGGCGTCCCGGTCGCGGCGTCACTTCAGCAGGCCCTTGTCCCGAAGATAGGTCCGGGCCACGTCCGAGGGCAGCCGGCGCCAGCTGTCGACCTGCCGGTTCAGTGACGCCAGGTCGGCGGTGGTGAGGACGTCGTTGAGCCTGCCGAGCACCTTGGTCACGCCGGTGCCGCCCGCGCGGGCGCGGTTGACGACCGGAACCACGTAGTCGGCGTTCTGGAGGTGTCTGTCGTCGGCGAGGAGGACGAGGCCGAAGGCGTCGAGGGTGGCGTCGGTCGTGGTGGTCAGCACCATCTGGTCGCGTCCGCTGCGCACGGCCTGTTTGGCCTGGGTGGTGCCGACGCCCTTGGGGTCGATGCCGGTGACGTCGATGCCGTAGGTCTTCCTCAGACCCGGGGCGCAGTACGGGCGGCGCACGCACTCGTCGCCTGCCGCGAGCCGTACCTTCAGGCCGGAGGCGCCGAGGTCGCCGAGGGTCTTCAGGCCGTGCCGCCGGGCGTACGACCGGCTCACCGCGAAGGCGTTCTGGTCGACGGCGCGGCCGGGGTCCAGCACGGTCAGGCCGCGCGGTGCGGCGAGCTCGCGCAGGGCTCGCATGGTGGCGCCGAGGTCGGGTGAGCCGGCCGGGGGTGCGTCGGCGCCGTGGGCCTTGGCGTTCAGCCAGTCGGCGAAGGTGGCCGCGTACTCGGGGACGACGTCGATCTGGCCGGACTCCAGGGCGGGTTCGTACAGTTCGCGGTTGGCGACGGTCAGCAGCGCCGTCTTGTATCCGGCCTGGTTCAGCAGCAGGGCGTACATCTGGGCGAGCAGGTCGCTCTCGGTGAAACCGGCGGACCCGATGGTCAGGTGCCGGCTGTCGCCGGGTGACGCGGTGACCTGGCCGCGGTTCTCCAGGGACGGGCCGGTGGTGCAGGCGGTGAGTACGAGCAGCACGACGGCCGTCAGGGCCCGGCGCCCGCTCATCGGCCGCCCCGCGCCCACGCCGGTGCCAGCCGTTCGGTGATCTCGAAGACTCCCTCGACCACGAGCGCGAACACCGCGACGAGCAGCGCCCCGGCGACCACCTGGGGCGTGCTGGCGAGGTTGAAGCCCGCCGTGATGATCCGGCCGAGGCCGCCGCCGCCCGCGAGGGCGGCGAGGGTGGCCGTGGCGACGAGCTGGACGGCGGCGATCCGCACGCCGTTCAGCACCATCGGGAGCGAAAGGGGCAGTTCCACGTGGAACAACGTCTGCCGGCCGGTCATCCCCATGCCCCGGGCCGCCCGGACGACGCTCCGGTCGACCTCGCGCATCCCGACGTAGGCGTTGGTCAGCAGCGGAGGCACCGCGAACAGGACGAGGGCCACGACCGTCGGGCCTTCGCCCCACCGTCCGACCGGGGTGAGGAGCAGCAGGACCAGAACGGCGAAGGTGGGGACGGCCCGGCCGACGTTGGCGAGGTTGACCGCGAGTGCGCCGCCCTTGCCGAGGTGGCCGAGGACCAGGGCGACGGGCAGGGCGATGAGGCAGCTGACGGCCAGGCAGACGACCGTGAGCACCAGGTGCTGAAGAAGGCGGTGGGCGATGCCGTCGTCGCCGCTCCAGTGGGCGGGGTCGGTGAGCCAGCGCCAGGAGTCGGTGAGCGTCGTCATGTACGGCCCGCCCGGGTCCATGGTGTCAGCAGGCGCTGCACGCCCAGCAGCAGCAGGTCGGCGGCGACCGCGATCACCACGCACAGCACGGAGGCGGTGAGCACCTGGGCCTTGAAGTAGGTGTTCATGCCCGCGTAGATGAGGTTGCCGAGCCCGCCGAATCCGACGACGGCGCCGATCGTCACCAGGGAGACCGCCGACACCGTGGCGATGCGCAGCCCGGCCATCGCGGCGGGCAGGGCGAGCGGGAGTTCGACGGTGAGCAGCAGCCGCACGGGACCGTAGCCCATGCCGCGTGCCGCCTGCCGGGTCTCCTCGGGGACGGCGCGCAGGCCCGCGAGGATGTTGCGCACCAGCAGGGTCAGCGAGTACAGCACGAGTCCGGCCACGACGAGGGTCGCCGAGAGCCCGTACACCGGCAGGAGCAGCGAGAACATCGCCAGGGACGGGATGGTGTAGAGGACGGTCGTGACGGCGAGCACGGGGCCGGCCGCCCAGCCCCAGCGGCGGGCGGCCAGGGCCAGCGGGACGGCGACGGCGAGTCCGATGAGCACCGACAGGCCGGTCAGCCGCAGGTGCTGGAGCACCGCGTCCCACAGGATGTGGCGGCGCGTGCTCAGATACGCGCCGCAGATCCACTCGTTGCGGGCGAGGCAGTCGTCCGGGGGCGCTGTCACGCGTCCATTCCACCGGCGGTGCACGGGGGCGGCCCGCTGTGGTGGCCCGTCCGGGGTGGTGCGGACATCGTGCCGCGAGTGACGGAGTCCGGTGACAGACCAGTGGAAGTCGGAGGAAGTCCCGTGACACTGGAAGGCTAATGACACAGGAAGTCCCGTGACAGAGGGACTGAACAAGCGCTTAGATATAAGTGCTCGACTTGAGGAAGACAGCTTCGCGACCGATTCGCCCGCCCGCGCTGGAGGCCCTGTTGTTCACGTCCGTCGACGATGTCTCCGCCCGCCTCGCCGAGACCGGATACCTGGCCTCGCCGGCGGTCGCCACGTCCGTCTTCCTCGCCGACCGCCTCGGCAAGCCGCTGCTGGTCGAGGGGCCCGCCGGGGTCGGCAAGACGGAGCTGGCCAAGGCCGTGGCCCGGGTGGCGCGGGCCCGGCTGGTCCGGTTGCAGTGCTACGAGGGCGTGGACGAGTCCCGCGCGCTGTACGAGTGGAACCACGCCAAGCAGCTGCTGCGCATCAGCGCCGGCCGGGACGAGACCTGGGACGAGACCCGCACGGACATCTTCGGCGAGGAGTTCCTGCTGTCCCGCCCGCTGCTGACGGCGATCCGCGGCGACGAGCCGACGGTGCTGCTGATCGACGAGACCGACAAGGCCGACGTGGAGGTGGAGGGCCTGCTGCTGGAGGTGCTGAGCGACTTCCAGGTGACGGTCCCCGAGCTGGGCACGATCACGGCGACCCGCCGCCCGTTCGTCGTCCTCACCTCCAACGCCACCCGCGAGCTGTCGGAGGCGCTGCGCCGCCGGTGCCTCTTCCTGCACATCGGCTTCCCGGAGGAGGAGCTGGAGCGCCGCATCGTACGGCTGAAGGTGCCGGGGCTCCAGGAGGCCCTGGCCGCGTCCGTCGTCCGGGTCGTCGGGGCGCTGCGGGCGATGGACCTGCGCAAGGTGCCGTCGGTCGCCGAGACCGTCGACTGGGCGCGCACACTGCTCGCGCTCGGCGCGGACGGCCTCGACGAGAACATGGTCCGCGACACTCTGGGCGTGCTGCTCAAGCACCAGGAGGACGTGCTCAAGGCGGCGGCCAAGCTCGACCTGGACGCCGTGTGAACCCGGCCGCGCCGGCCGGCGGCGCCGGAGTGGCGGAGCGGCTGACGGGGTTCGTCGCCGCGCTGCGCGCGCACGGGCTGCGGATCGGCACCGGCGAGACCGTGGACGCGGCCCGGGCGGTCGAGGTGCTGGGGATGGACGACCGCGAACTGCTGCGGGAGGGGCTCGCCGCCACGCTGCTGCACGGCAGCGGCCAGCGGACGGTGTTCGACCCGGTCTTCGACCTGTACTTCCCGCGCGGTGTCGGCGCCCCGGACGGGGAGCCGGCAGGGCGCGAGGAGCTGCGCGACCGGCTCGCGGCCGCGCTCGCCGCGGGCGACACGGCCCTGCTGGGGCAGCTGGCGGTCGAGGCGGTCGACGGTCTCGGCGGATACGGCGCTTCCCCCGGCTCGGACGGCTGGTCGGCGTACCAGACGCTGGAGCGGCTGCGGCCGCAGACGCTGCTGGCCCGGGTGCGGGCGGATGTCCGCGCCGGGAGCGGGACGGCCGCCTTCACCGACCGTCTGCTGGACGACGAGATCCGGCGCCGTATCGAGGTGTTCCGCCGGCAGGTCGCCACCGAGGCGCGGCGCCGGGTCGCGGAGCGGCGCGGGCGGGAGGAGATCGCGCGACGGGCGGTGGCACCGAGCGCGGACCGCGTCGACTTCCTGTACGCGGGGCGGGACCGGCTGGCCGAGCTGCGCCGGACCGTGCGACCGCTGGCCAGGAAGCTGGCCACCCGGCTGGCCGCGCGCCGCCGCCGGGCCGCCCGCGGCACGATCGACCTGCGCCGCACCCTGCGCGGCTCCCTGTCGACGGGCGGTGTGCCGGTGAAGCCGGTGCTGCGCCGGCGCCGGCCCGTCCGGCCCGAACTGGTGCTGCTGTGCGATGTGTCGGGCTCGGTCTCCGGCTTCTCCGACTTCACCATGCTGCTCGTGCAGGCGCTGCACGACCAGTTCAGCAAGGTGCGCGTGTTCGCCTTCGTCAACCGGATCGACGAGGTGACCGGGCTGCTGCGGCACGGCACGGCCGACCCGGAGGGCCTGGGCGCCCGGATCCAGGCGGAGGCACGGCTGACCGGCTGGCACGGCAGCAGCGACTACGGCGTGGCGCTGGGCGAGTTCGCCGAACGCTACGGCGACGCGGTCGGCCCGCGCACGACCGTGTTCGTGCTCGGTGACGCCCGCACCAACATGAGCGACCCCAACCTGCCGGCCCTGCGGGAGATCGCCGGCCGGGCCCGCCGCCTGTACTGGCTGAACCCCGAGCCGCGCGCCCAGTGGGGCACGGGCGACTCCGCCGCGCCCGCCTACGCCGGCGTGGTCGAGATGCACGAGTGCCGCAACGCCCGCCAACTCGGGGAGATCGTCTCCCGGTTGCTGCCCGTGTGAGGCGCGCCCGGGGCGCGGGACCGACAGCGCCCGGCGGGACGGATCGCCGTCCCGCCGGGCAGCGGCACCACTCCTCGATCACGCCTCGGTCCGAGATCCGCCCTCGCCGGGCTTCGCGTACTGCTGGGCCATGGCTCCCGCGAAGTCGTACACGACGACCTGTTCGTCGCCCACGACCCAGGCGTCGTGTCCGGGTGCGCAGACGAAGACGTCGCCGGGCCCCACCTCGGCCTCGCCGCCGTCGTCCATGGCCAGGTGCATCCGGCCCCGCACGACGTAGCCGTCGTGGTGGATCATGCAGG
Organism: Streptomyces sp. NPDC006393; assembly: GCF_040628575.1. Classification (NCBI taxonomy): domain Bacteria; kingdom Bacillati; phylum Actinomycetota; class Actinomycetes; order Kitasatosporales; family Streptomycetaceae; genus Streptomyces; species Streptomyces sp. NPDC006393. The sequence goes on along the minus strand of NZ_JBEXZD010000002.1, from coordinate 178,381 downwards.
ACTTCGTGCCGGCGATCGGTCCGACCGACTCGGACCAGCGCCAGCCCGGTTCGAAGGTGCCCACGGCGAAGTCCAGACCGGTGAGGTGCACGGCTTCGAGGTGGCCCCGGGGGAAGTCGCGCCGCTCGTCCGGCTTGTCGACCGTCTTCACTTCCAACATGACGGTGTTCTCCCTTCCGGCCGTGATGTCCGCGGCCGGGGCCGGTCTCCGTCTCCGGGCCCAAGGGCACGGTACCGGCGGGGGCCGAGCCCCTCGCCCTCATCGTCTCCCCGTGGACCGGGGACGACCATTCGGGGTCGGGGCGCCCGCGCCCCAAAACGAGTTGACTCTCCCGGGCGGGGTCCCGTTTGCTTGCCGCTCATGCGTGCCCACATCCCGCGCCCAGGCGATCGGGCCCTCGATGCCCGACTCGTCCGCCGGCTGATCGCCGGCCGGTTCCCGCGGTGGGCCGGGCTCCCCCTCGCCGCGGTCGCCTCCGCCGGCACCTCCAATGCCATGTACCGGCTCGGCGAGGACATGGTGGTACGTCTTCCCCGTACCGCCGGAGCCGCCGAGGACGTGGCGAAGGAGCACACATGGCTGCCCCGGCTCGCCCCGCTGCTGCCGGTCGCCGTGCCCGAGCCTCTGGGCAGGGGGGCGCCGGCCGAAGCGTGGCCGTGGCCCTGGTCCGTCTACCGCTGGCTCGACGGCGAGAACCCGGCTGTCGGGACCGCCGGGACCATCGGCGAATCCGGCCGGCTGGCCGAGGACCTGGCGGGCTTCGTCGCGGCCCTGCACCGGATCGATCCGGCGGGCGGGCCGGCTTCCTACCGCTGCGAGCCACTGGCGGCGCGGGACGGCGAGACCCGGGAGGCCATCGGCGCGCTGCGGGGCGCCGTCGACGCCCTCGCGGCCACCGCCCTGTGGGAGGAGGCGCTGCGGGCCCCCGCTCCGACCGGGCCGCCGGTGTGGATCCACGCCGATCTGCAGCCGGGGAACGTGCTCGTGACGGGAGGCCGGCTGAGCGCGGTGATCGACTTCGGGTGTCTGGGCCTGGGCGATCCCGCCGTGGACCTGATCGCGGCCTGGTACGTGCTGCCGGCGGGGGCCCGGGAGGTCTTCCGGGCGGCGCTGGACACCGACGAAGCGACCTGGACGCGGGGGCGCGGATGGGCCCTGTCGATCGCCCTGATCGAACTGCTCCACTACCGCGACCGGAATCCGCACATGGCCACGGTCGCCCGCCACGTCGTCGACGAACTCCTCCGCGACCACGCCCTCGGTCGCCACCGGCCCTCCCCCACCGGCTGAACACCCCGGGGCGGGCGGGCTCCTTCCTTCTCGCCCCTGCGATCAGGGTCTGTGCGAGCGGGACCAGGAGCACCGGGACCAGGAGCACAAGGCCGTGCGGCCCTCCTAGGAGGGCCGGTCCGTCGCCGAGGAGCCCCTGCCGAGTCCGGCGAGGAAGGCGGCGAGGACGCGGCGCAGGCGGGGTTCCACCTCGACGACGGCGTGGCCGAGCCGGGGGTCGGTCCGGTAGAGCTCCCGCAGGCGCGGGCCGGGGGTGGCCATCTGCCACAGCGCCCCGGCCAGGCTCGTCGCGGTGGCAATCAGATCGACCGTCTGCAACTCGGTCAGTCCCAGCAGTCGCCGCAGCTCCGCGCCGATCAGCTCGATCTCCTCGAGCGTCACGAGTTTGAACGCGCGCACCGAGTCGACCGACACATTGCGCTCGAGGTTCAAAGGCGCCTGCGCCAGCAGATCGCAGAACATGGGTCGCGCCGCCAGTGTGGACGCCATGATCTCGGCCACCTCCCCGGCGGTGGCGTGCGCCCTCCCTTCGAGATCGGCGCGCACGCCGGCCGACCACTCCCGCCACCCTTCCGCGGTGAGCTTGAGGAAGATCTGCTCCCGCGTCTCGAAGTAGCGGAGCAGGGCCGACTTGTGCATCCCCACGGCCGCGGCGATGTCGGTGAGGGTGACGTCCCGGATCCCGCGACTGCCGCCGAGCGCACGGGCCGCGTCCAGGATCGCCTCTTCTCGAGCCTGCTTGGCCTGGGCACTGCGCGCACGCTGGAAGGCAGGCGTAGTCATGGCGCACATCATAGGAACACCCTAAGAGAACGGTGTTGCGTAAATAAGAGAACAGTGTTGCACTAGAAGCATGAGTCAACAGGTCTGGTTCATCACCGGTTCGTCGCGCGGCCTCGGCCGCGCCCTGGTCACCGCCGCCCTCGAGGCCGGTGATCGCGTCGTGGCCACCGCCCGCCGCCCCGAGGCCCTCGCCGAGGCAGTGGGTACGTACGGCGACCGCGTTCATCCCCTCGCGCTGGACGTCACTCGCCCCGAAGCGGCGCGCGAGGCCGTCGAGGCGGCGCTCGCACGCTTCGGGCGCATCGACGTGCTCGTGAACAACGCGGGATACGCGAACGTGTCGCCCATCGAGACCTCGGACGAGGACGACTTCCGCGCCCAGTTCGAGACGAACTTCTGGGGCGTCTACCACGTCACCCGGGCCGCGCTCCCCACCCTGCGCCGTCAAGGGGCCGGCACCGTCGTGCAGATCTCCTCGATCGGCGGGCACGTCGGCGGATCTCCGGGCATCGCCTCCTACCAGGCGGCCAAGTTCGCCGTCGACGGCTTCAGCCGCGTCCTCGCCGCGGAGACGGCACCGTTCGGCGTGCGGGTCATGGTGGTCGAACCCAGCGGCTTCGCCACCGACTGGGCCGGTTCCTCCATGACGGTCCACCCGATCCCCGCCGCCTACGACGAGACCGTCGGAGCGATGAACCGGCGGGTGCGACAGAGCGTGGACGGAGCGGCCGGCGACCCTCGGCGCGCCGCCGAGATCATCGTGCGGACCGTCCGACGCGGCCGGGTCCCGACCCATCTCCTGCTGGGTGTGAACGCGGCGGCCATGGCCCTGGACCATTCCCGCCGCCGGCTCGCCGAGGCGACCGCCTGGGAGAAGGTCAGCCGCTCGGCCGACTTCGGTGAGCCCTACCCCGCGGATCTCCCGCCCGAGGACACCGCCCGTTAGAAGGCCCCCGGCACCAGCGTCCTCATGGGCGCCCTGGACGTCCTAGGCGTCCTAGGCGTCCTGGGGGTGCGGTGGGGAGGCCGGGTCGATGGGATCGTCCACGATGCCCTGGTCCAGGCGCGCGTCCCCGTAGACGTCCACGGCCATCTCGTCGGCCGCCGCCGTGGTCAGGGCGTGCAGGGCGGGGACGAGCACGGCCCGTTCCTCGGTGGGCAGCCGCTGCACCAGCTTGCGGATCTCCGCGCGCCGGTGCGCGAGCACCCGCGTGACCAGATCGTGGCCGTCGGCGGTCAGGCTGAGCACGACCTCGCGCCGGTTGGCCGGGTTGGTCCGGCGGTCGACCAGGTCGAGTGCTTCGAGCCGTCCCACCATGCGCAGCGCGGTGGAGGGGTTGACCCCGAGCGTGGCGGCCAGGACGACGAGTTTGACCGGTCCGCAGGTGTCCAGCACGACCAGCGCCCGCAGTTGGGGCAGGGTGAGCGAGTCGTCGGTGGAGGCGAGCGCGCGGGCGGAGATCGCCACGAACAGCCGGGAGGCGGCCATCACGGCCACGCCGAGCTCCTCGGCCTCGCGGTCGAGGGGGTGCTGCCCGGGCCGGCCGGGGCGGGCGTGGCCTCGGCCGGTGTCGTGCTGTGCCATGGTGTCCCCCTTCCGCCGCTCCGCCCGGCGGGGGCGGAGGATCAGGCGCGGAGAATCATCGCAGAGGACGACGGCGCTCGGCACGGCGTGTCCGGCGGACCTTCGGCCGGACCTCCGCTCGCCCGGGCTCCCGATCGCCGGACCTCCGATCGCCGGAGCCCCAATCGCCGGACCTCCGATCGCTGGGACCGTACCGCCGGGGTCCGCAGCGGTCGCCGTACGCCCCCCTTCTCAGGGGGCGGCCGGTTCGGCGGCCGGTGCGGTCCGGCCGGTGTCCAGCTGGAGTCTGAGCTCCCGGCGCAGGTCGGCCGGGAGCCGCCCCGACACCGCCCACTCCACGACGAGTTCGGCGACGTGCCGTTCCTTGATGTGCGTGTGCGCGGACATCGCGCGCAGCACGGCGCGGGCCCGGTCGTGGGTCACCCCGCCCACGATGGCCACGATGTCGGTCGCCTCGTCGAGAAGGCGGCGCGGGCGGTCGAATGCGGTCATGGAAGTCTCCTCATGCGGCGTTGGCGTGGGCGCGCCTGCTCAGTGCGGCCTTCGCGGTGGCGGCGACGCCCGCGCCGAGGGCGAGCACGGAGGCGACGGCGGCGGGGTGGCGGGCCAGAGCGGCCTCGAAGGAGTGGCTGTGCGCCGAGTCGTCGAAGATGCCGTGGGCCCCGTGATCGCCGCCCCCGGACCGGTCCACGGGTTCGAACAGGTTGCTCTCGCCGCTCGGGGGCCGCAGGTCCGTCTGCTGGGAGTCGAAGCCGGTCCGGGCCAGGTAGCGGTCGAGGAGGGCCGGGACCAGACGGTTGGCCCAGACGGTCGCCAGGGTGCTGGCGCCGATGTAGTACTGCTTGCGCCCCGGATGGTCGGCGGCGTGCACGACGCCCCGGGCGGCGACCTCCGGCTGGTAGATCGGCGGGACGGGCTGCGGATGCCGGGACAGCCGGGAGCGCACCCAGGAGAACTGCGGGGTGTTCACGGCCGGCATCTGGGCGATCGTCACCCGTACCTTGCTCCCGCGGTGCAGCAGTTCGGTGCGCAGGGAGGAGGTGAAGCCGTTGATGGCGTGTTTGGCCCCGCAGTACGCCGACTGGAGCGGGATGGCCCGCTCCCCGAGCGCCGAGCCGACCTGCACGATGGTGCCGTGGTCGCGCGGCAGCATGCGCAGGAGCGCGCTGCGGGTGCCGTTGACGAAGCCGAGGTAGGTCACCTCGGTGACCCGCCGGAACTCCTCGGCGGTGATCTCGTCGAAGGGCGCGAAGACGCTGGTGAACGCGCAGTTGATCCAGACGTCGATGGGACCGAACGCCTCCTCGGCGGCGTCGGCGGCCGCTTCGACCTGCCGGGCGTCGGCGGTGTCGGCGACCTGCACGAGGGGCCGGCCACCGAGCGACTCGACCTCCTTGGCGGCGGCGTCCAGGCCTGCCCGGCCGCGGGCGATCAGGACGACGTCGGCGCCGCGCCTGCCGAACTCGCGCGCGGTGGCGCGGCCGATGCCGGCGCTCGCTCCGGTGATGACGACGGTCTGGGGCATGGGTCGGCTCCTCACTCGGCGCTACGCGCCGGCGGCTGGGGGTCCTGGGCGAGGCGGGCGGCGGTCTCCAGGAGCAGGGCGTGGACGAAGGCCTGCGGGAGGTTGCCGCGCAGTTGGCGCTGGGCGATGTCGAACTCCTCCGCGTACAGCCCGGACGAACCGCAGGCGCCGCGGTTGCGTTCGAACCAGCGGTGCGCGTCGATGTCGTCGCCCTGCTGGTGCTGGGCCAGCGCCATGACGAACCCGCACAGCAGGAACGCGCCCTCGGCCTGTTCCAGCGGCCGGTCGTCGTGCCGGAAGCGGTAGACGAAGTGGTCCTCGGTCAGCTGTTCGCGGCAGAGGGCGAGGGTGGCGCGGGTGCGCGGGTCGTCCGCGGGCACCGCGCCGCGCACGGCGGGCAGCAGCAGCGCGGCGTCGACCTTGGGGTCGTCCGGGGCGCGCTGCCAGTGGCCGTCGGCGTGCACGCTGGTGGCGGTGGTCTCGGCCAGCAGGGTGTCGGCGAGTTCGGCGCACGTGCCGGCGAGCGGGTGGTGCGGTGCCACGCGGGCCAGGGCGCGCAGTCCGGCCGCGCAGATGAGCCTGCTGTGGGTCCATCGTTCCGGGTGGAGTTCCCAGATGCCCGCGTCGGGTTCCCGCCGGCGCTCGGCTATGGCCCGGACCGCGAGGTCGGCGGCCTTCCAGCCCTCGCCGTCCAGCCGGCCGGCGCGCGCGGCCGTGGCGAACAGCAGCAGTGCCTCGCCGAAGCAGTCCAGCTGGAACTGTCCGGAGACCTTGTTGCCGATCCGGCTGAAGCCGCCGGGGTAGCCGGGCAGGTCCAGTTCGCGCTGGTCGGGGACGGGTGTGCCGTGGACGGTGTACGCGGGGGCGAGCCGCGGGCCGTCCGCCAGCAGCCGCTCGCCCACGAAACGGACGGCGGCGTCGAGGAGTTCCGAGGCGTCCACGGCCGCCGCGGCCTGTCCGGCGTAGCTCTGGTCGCGGATCCACACGTACCGGTAGTCGTAGTTGCGGCCCGCCTCGGCGCGTTCGGGCAGGCTGGTGGTGGCCGCGGCGACCATGCCACCGCCGTGCGAGGTCAGGCCGCGCAGCAGCACATAGGCGCGGCGGGCGTCGCCGGGGGCGATGGTCTGTCCCATGGTCGGCATGCCGCGCCGCCAGGCCTGCTCCGTGGCGGCCCAGCACTGCTCGGCCCGCGGCGGTGTGCGCGACAGCGGGGCGTCGGAGCAGTCCAGGACCAGGTCGTGGTGCTCGCCGGGCCGCAGCACGAGGTCGGCGGTCAGTCCCTCGGCGCGGACGACCGCCGCCGGTGCGCCCTGCCAGCGCAGTCGGTGACGGCCGGAGTTGAGGTGCCAGACGCCGTCGTCGTCGCGGTGCGGGGAGGTCGTCGGTGCCCGCCCGTAGTCGGCGTGCGGGTCGAGGACGACCCGCACATGGGCGGTTCCGTCGACGGCCATCAGGTGCCGCAGCAGGACCAGGTGGTCCTCCTCGCCGGGGAAGGCGAGGGCCTCGCGGCACTCGATGACGCCGTCGGTGGTGACCCAGCGGCTGCGCCAGATCAGGGTTCCCTCCTCGTAGTAGCCGCCGGGGACGTAGCGGCCGCGCGGGGTGACGGCGTAGACGCCGCGGCCGCCGATGAGGGAGGCGAAGACGGCGTCGTCGTGCCAGGTGGGGGCGCACAGCCAGGTGACGGCGCCGTCCGGTCCGATCAGTGCGCCGCGCTCCCCGTCGGCCAGCAGCGCGTAGTCGTGCAGGGCGTGCGGCGGGAAGGTGGTGGTGCTCATGTCGGAGGTGCCTCTGTCTTGGATGTCTCTGTCTCCGATGTCTCTGTCTCCGATGTCTCTGTCTCCGATGTCTCCGTCTGCGGTGCCTCTGTCTGCGGGGAAGGGGCGGAAGTGGCGGACACCGCGGTGCCCACCCCCTCCACGGCCGGGCTCCCGCTCACGGCGCGTGCCTGGCGTGCGGCCGCTCCGTGCGGTGGCGCCCCACGGGCAGGAACTCCTGCACCTTGGCCTTGAAGCCCTGGCGGACCATGGCGGCCCGGTCACTGTCGCCCTTGAGGACGGACTCCGCGGCGGCCTCGATCTGGTCGAGGGTGGCGTGCGGCGGGATGGGCGGTACGGCGGGGTCGGTGACGAAGTCGAGCACGCACGGCCTGTCGCCGGCCAGCGCGGTCGCCCAGGCGCCCTTCACCTCGCCCGGCTCCTCGATCCGCACGCCGTTCAGGCCGAGGGAGCGGGCGAAGTCGGCGTAGGCGACGTCGGGGATCGACTGGGAGGGCAGGAACTGCGGGGCGCCCGCCATGGCGCGCATCTCCCAGGTGACCTGGTTGAGGTCCTGGTTGTTCAGCACGGCCACGATCAGGCGGGGGTCCTCCCACTCCTTCCAGTACTTGGCGATGGTGATCAGCTCGGCCATGCCGTTCATCTGCATGGCGCCGTCGCCGACCAGGGCGATCGCCGGGCGGTCGCCGTGCGCGAACTTGGCGCCGATGACGTACGGCACTCCGGGCCCCATGGTGGCGAGCGTGCCGGACAGCGATCCGCGCATGGCGCCGCGCATCCTCAGATGGCGTGCGTACCAGTTGGCCGCGGAGCCGGAGTCGGAGGCGAGGATGACGTCCTCGGGCAGCAGGGCGTCGAGGGAGTGGGCGACGTACTCGGGGTTGATCGGTTCGGCGGCGACGGCGGCGCGCCGCTCCATGACCTGCCACCAGCGGGCGGTGTCCTTCTCGATCTTCTTGCGCCAGCTCTTGTTCTTGTGCGCCTTCAGCAGCGGCAGCAGCCGGGTCAGCGTCTCGCGGGCGTCGCCGACGAGGTTCACCTCGAACGGGTAGCGCAGGCCGACCATGTGCGGGTCGATGTCGATCTGCACGGCCCGCGCCTTTCCGAACTCGGGCAGGAACTGGGTGTAGGGGAAGGACGAGCCGATGACGAGGAGGGTGTCGCAGTTCTCCATCAGCTCGTACGACGGCCGGGTGCCGAGCAGGCCGATGGCGCCGGTGACGTAGGGCAGGTCGTCGTCGAGGGCGTCCTTGCCGAGCAGTGCCTTGGCGACGCCGGCGCCGAGCCGGTCGGCGGCCGCCATGACCTCCTGCCGGGCCCCGCGCGCGCCCTGCCCGATGAGGATGGCGACCTTCTCGCCCGCGTTGAGCACCTCGGCGGCGCGCTCGAGGTCGTCGTCGGAGGGCACCGGCGCGTACTGCGGCATGCCCAGGCTGGAGGGGACCATCTTGAAGGCGTGCTCGGGCGGCGAGTAGTCCAGTTCCTGCACGTCTGCGGGGAGGATGACGGCCGTCACCGAGCGGCGGGCCATGGCGGTGCGCATCGCCCGGTCCAGCACGTTGGGCAGCTGCTCGGGGACGGTGACCATCTCGCAGAAGTCGGACGCGACGTCCTTGTACAGGTTGAGCAGGTCGACCTCCTGCTGGTAGGAGCCGCCCATGGCGCTGCGGTTGGTCTGCCCGACGATCGCGACGACGGGGACGTGGTCGAGCTTGGCGTCGTACAGGCCGTTCAGGAGGTGGATGGCGCCGGGGCCGGAGGTGGCGGCGCACACTCCGACCTTGCCGGAGAACTTGGCGTAGCCGACGGCCTCGAAGGCGGACATCTCCTCGTGCCGGGACTGGATGAAGCGCGGGTTGTCGTCGGCCCGGCCCCAGGCCGCGAGCAGCCCGTTGATGCCGTCGCCGGGGTAGGCGAAGACGTACTCCACACCCCAGTCGCGCAGGCGCTCGAGGACGTGGTCGGAGACCTTCATCGACATGTTCGACAACCTTTCGGGGGGTTCGGGGGTTGTTTTCGGCAGGGCGCCGTCACGGCCGGAGCAGGCGCCGCAGGGTTCGCCGTCCCGTGGCGGTCGTGGCCGCCGCCGTGAGCACGGCGGTGCCCGCCGCGCCCGCGGTGACCGCCCACCGGGCCGCGCGGGAGGGCGTGGCGGGCCGGACGGCCAGGCGCTCGGGCTGCTCACTGGGCAGGTTCCCGTCGAGGCCGAGGGCAAGCACCTCGGCCAGGTGCAGGGCCCGGCGGCCGGTGCGGCCCTGTTCGATCTGGGTGCGGCAGCTGAAGCCGTCGGCGAGGACCAGGCTGTCGGGGGCCGCCGCGCGGACGGCGGGCAGCACGCCCTGTTCCGCGACGGCCATGGAGACCTCGTGGTGGCCGCGTTCGAAGCCGAAGTTGCCGGCCAGCCCGCAACAGCCCTCGTCCAGGACGTCGGCGTCGAGGTGGGCGCGGCGCATCAGTTCCCGGTCGGCCTCGAACTTCATGATCGCGTGCTGGTGGCAGTGCGTCTGCACGGTCGCCTGCCGGGCGAGCCGCGGCGGTCGCCAGCCGTCGGGCGCGTGGTGCACCAACTGCTCGGCGAACGTGCGCACCTGCCCGGCCAGGCGCTTGACGTCCTGGTCGGCGGGCATCAGTTCGGGCGCGTCGGCGCGGAACACGGCGGTGCAGGACGGTTCCAGGCCGATGACCGGGGTGCCCGCGTCCAGGTAGGGGCGCAGCACGTCGAGGGTGCGCCGCAGGACCTTCTCGGCGGTGGTCAGCTGCCCGGTGGAGATCCACGTCAGGCCGCAGCACACCGGCTCGGTGGGTACGGCGACGTCGAAGCCCGCGTCCTCGAGCACCCGGACGGCCGAGATCGCGATCGACGGGTGGAAGTAGGTGCTGAAGGTGTCCGGCCACAACACCACGGTCCGCGGACCGGCCGGGTCCGGCTCCGGCGTCCCGCGCTCCCGCCACCACTGGAGGAACGACTGCCGGGCGAACACCGGTGCCGGCCGCTGACCGGCCACGCCCGCCAGCGCCTTGCCCGCCCGGGCCAGCACCGGCGCCTGGAGCAACGTGTTGACCAGGGACGGCGAGAGCCGGGAGAGCCGGGCCCACACCGGCAGCCAGCCCAGGGAGTAGTGGGCGGCCGGGCGCAGCCGGCCCGCGTAGTGGTGGGAGAGGAACTCGGCCTTGTACGTGGCCATGTCGACGTTCACCGGGCAGTCCGACTTGCAGCCCTTGCAGGCCAGGCACAGGTCGAGGGCGTCCTTCACGGCGGTGGAGCGCCAGCCGTCGGTGATGGTGGAGTCCGCGTGGCCGCCGAGCATCTCGAACAGCAGCCGGGCCCGGCCCCGGGTGGAGTGCTCCTCCTCCAGCGTGGCCCGGTAGGAGGGGCACATCACGCCGCCTTCGTGGCCGCGGCAGTTGCCGATGCCGACGCAGCGCATCACCGCGCGGGTGAAGGAGTGCTCGTCCTCCGGGTAGCCGAAGTGCGTCTCGGGTGTGGCCGGCCGCCATGAGGCGCCCAGGCGCAACTGCCCGTCGACCGGGTTGGGGTCGACGACCTTGCCGGGGTTCATCCGGTTGTCCGGGTCGAACAGCCTCTTCAGCTCGCCGAACGCGCCGACCAGCCGCTCGCCGAACATCCGGGTCAGCAGCTCGCCCCGGGACTGGCCGTCGCCGTGCTCACCGGACAGGGAGCCGCCGTAGGAGGACACGAGGTCGGCGGCGCGCTCGACGAAGCGCCGGAAGTCGGCGACGCCCTCGGCGGTCTTCAGTCCGAAGGGGATACGGGTGTGGACGCAGCCCTGCCCGAAGTGCCCGTACAGCGAGGGGTCGTCGTAGCCGAACTCCCCGAACAGCTTCTTCAGGTCGCGCAGATAGTCGCCGAGCCGTTCGGGCGGGACGGCGGAGTCCTCCCAGCCCTCCCAGGTCTCCCGGTCGTCCGGCGGGCGCGCGGTCACCCCGAGGCCGGCCTCGCGGGCCTTGAGCATCTTGTCCTCGCGGGCGGGGTCGTCGGAGAAGGCCACGGTGGGGTCCTTCTCGCCGCGGCCGATGGCGCGCAGCAGCGCGTGCGCCTGCTCGTCGACGTCCTCCTGGCTGTCGCCGCTGTACTGCACGAGCAGCCAGCTGTCGCCCTCGGGCAGGACGTCGAGCGAGTCCAGGTGGACGCCCTCCTCCCGCATCAGCTGCGCCATCCGCCCGTCCAGCGCCTCCAGTTGGCTGGGCGAGCAGTGCTCCAGCAGCCGGGCGACGTCGTCGCCGGCCCGGCAGATGTCGTCGTAGCCGAGCACCAGCAGCGACTGGTACGGCGGCACCGGCACCAGATCGAGTTCGGCCCGCAGGACGGTCACCAGGGTGCCCTCGCTGCCGACCAGGGCGCGGGCGACGTCGAAGCCGTTCTCCGGGAGCAGCGAGTCGAGGTTGTAGCCGGAGACCCGGCGCGGGATCTTCGGGTAGCCGCGCCGGATGTCGGCCAGGTACTCGGTGGCGATGCGGTCGAGACCGGCATGGATCTCGGCTCTGCGTCCGCCCTCGGCGGCGATCCTGGCCCGCTCGGCGTCGGAGGTGGGCCCGACCCACATGCGCAGCCCGTCGTAGGTGAGGACCTCGAGCCGGCGGACGTTGTCGACGGTCTTGCCGTAGGCCTGCGCGGAGGCGCCGCAGGAGTTGTTGCCGATCATTCCGCCCAGCGTGCACTGGCGGTGGGTGGAGGGCTTCGGCCCGAACTGCAGACGGTGGTCGGAGAGCCGCTTGTTGAGCTCGTCGAGGACGATGCCCGGCTCCACGACGCAGGTGCGGGCGTCGGGGTCGACGGAGATCAGACCGTGGCAGTACTTGGTCCAGTCGATCACCACGGCGGTGTTGGTGGACTGGCCGGCCAGGCTGGTGCCGCCGCCGCGGGACAGCACCGGGGCCCCGAACCGGGCGCACACCCCGACCGCCTCGGCGCCCGCCTCCACGCTGCGCGGCACGACCACGCCGAGGGGCACCTGACGGTAGTTGGAGCCGTCCGTGACGTACGCGCCTCTGCTCCCGGCGTCGAAGCGGACCTCGGCGTCCACCGTCGCGCGCAGCGCCGCCTCCAGCCCGGCCAGATCCACCGTGTCCACCGACGGGGCGTCGAGGGGAGTTGTGCGACTCATCAGGGGCGACCGCCTTCCTGGAGCGTGCGGGACTCTTCCCGGGTACCCGCCCTTGCAGTGTGCAAGGGCGGTTTTCGCCGCGCGCGTCGTAGGGCGATCGTGTGCGCCGCACCGATGGTGTCGGGCTGGGCAGGGGGTCCGGCATGGCCGGGTGAGGGGGACGGGGCGACGGTCCGGTGAGGGCCGAACGCGGCGGACCACGGCCGCGCCGGGCGGCCGGACCGCCCGGCGGCCGGACTGTTCGCCTCTCCCGCCGGGTCCGGTTCTCCTGTCCGTCCGCCGGGGCTCACCCGATCGAGTGAGCGCCGCTCCGTCGGGCGGGGCGGATCAGGCCGAGCGGATCAGGCCGGGCCGATCAGACCGGCCGATCAGACCGGGCCGATCAGACCGGCCGATCAGACCGGGCCGATCAGCGCTGGCGGCGGATCCTGGCGGCGACGTCGTTCTGCTCGGTCTCCCACCAGGGGCGTACGCGCTCGGGAGCCGGCGTGGCGGCGGAGCCGGGGTCCTCGGCCTGTTCGCCGGCCGGCGGGGCGGCCCGGAGGAGTTCCCTGTCGAGACGGCGGTCGAGGGCCGCGTTCTGGATCCGCTCGGCACGGGCCCACTGGACCAGGATCGACAGCAGGAAGGGCAGCGCGACCAGTTCGGCGATGCTCAGCATGGCGCCGCCGCCGATCTGCTGGTCATGACGTACATCGGGCGCCCAGGCGGGCGCGTGGTGCAGGTACCAGGCGCCCGCGATGAGGGTGCCATGGGTCATCACCACGACCCCCGGCACCGCGTCGACGATCCCGTCCAGGAACACCAGCGCGGCCCTCACCGGGTGCGTGCACCAGGAGGGAAGCGTCTGCTCGTGGGTGAGCACCGGGACGACGAAGAGGCAGCCGGCCGCGAGCAGGTGCAGGTACATCAGCTCGTGCAGCCAGCCGACGCGCAGTGCGGTGGCGAAGTACGGCGTGAAGTAGACGACCAGCTCGGTGGTGAGCACCAGAGCCGTACTGACCAGCGGAAACGTCAGTACGCGCACCACCCGGCCGGTGACCGCGCGCCGGACGCGCGCCCCCCGGGCGCCGGGCAGCGCCTCGACGGCCAGCCGCAGGGGATCGCCCAGGGCCAGACCGAGCGGCGCCAGGAGATCGAGCAGGATGTTCTGCACCGCGGCCGGCCAGAACAGGACGTGGTCGTACACGGCCAGCGCCGACATCGTGGCCACCACCAGCGCACCGAGACCGAGCACCACGAAGGCCGCGACACGGGCGAGCGGCCAGGAACCGCCCTGCCGGCGCAGCCGCAGCACACCCCAGCCGTACAGCCCGCCCAGCACGATCACCAGGACCAGTGCCGGCACGTCCGGCTGCCACGAGGACAGGACATGGCCGACGGTCGGCTCCGCCGGGCCCCCGGCCGTCCGCATGCTCTGGACGCCCACCACGGACGGATCGGTCACCGCGTCGGCGATCATGCGCATCGTTCTCCTTCGCCCCAGAGGGGACGAGTCGGCACAGTTCCTCCCCGGGACGGTATCCCCCGCAGGCGTTCGGTCTGCGCCGGGGGTGGCCGCCGAGCCGCCGCGCCCGGGGTGGCGGCTCCGCCGGTCAGCGAGCCGGCTCGATCCCCTGGCGCGCCCGGCCGGGCTGTGGGTGCCCGGCGCCGGTCCCGCCCTCCACGAGCCGTCGCAGCGACGGCAGCAGCGCGTCGAGGTCCTGTCCGGTCCGGAACGCGACGACCGTGGTACCGCCGGCACCGCCGTCGTCGTGGCCCGAGGGCGCCGGGAAGAGGGCGAGCACCTCGGCCATCGCCTCGTCCACTTCCCGGACGGGGTCCGGGGACTCGCCCCGCAGCCACCGGCGCAGCACATGGTTGTGGGCGGCGACCACGGCCGCCGCCATGATCTCGGCCCGCAGGGACGCCGACTGCGTGGGGTCGCCCATCCAGTCCGCGATGAACTCGCGGAACAGCCGCTGGTAGCGGGCCACGCTGGCGATCTCGCGGTCGCGCAGGGTGGAGACCTTGCTGGTCAGGGCGTATCGCCGGCGTGCGAGGTCGCCCTCGTCGACGTAGTGGAGCAGCACCAGGCGGACCGCGTCCGAGACGGCGACCAGGGCGGTGCTGTGACTGGAGGTCGCGAGCCGGTCCCGGATCAGGTCCAGCAACCGGTCGTGGTCGGGGAAGATGACCGCTTCCTTGGACCGGTAGTGCCGGAAGAACGTCGTACGTCCCACTCCGGCCCGTTCGGCGATGTCGTCGACGGTGGTCTGCTCGTATCCTCGCTCGTCGAAGAGGGCGAAGGCGGCGTCGGCGAGTCGGAGCCGCGCGGGTGGCTTGCTCATGGGCGGTCGTCCTTCTCTGTCTCGGCCCTCGGCGATCACTCGCCCCGCGTATGGTACTGAATACCGCTGCCCGGATATTCAGTACCGAGTGTGGGTGCCGATCACATGAGCGTCTCGAAGTCGACCGCGGGCGGCGCCAGGGCCTGCTCGGACCAGATGGTCTTGCCGCCGCGGCCGTAGCGGCTGCCCCAGCGGAGGCTGAGCTGGGCGACGAGGAAGAGCCCGCGTCCCCCCTCGTCGGTCCAGCGGGCCCGGCGCAGCCGGGGCTGGGTGCTGCTGGGGTCGGTGACCTCGCAGACCAGTACGTCGCCGCGGATGAGCCGCAGGCCGATCGGGCCGCCCGCGTGCCGGACCGCGTTGGTGACCAGTTCGCTGACGATCAGCTCGGTGGTGAAGACCAGCTCGTCCAGCCCCCAGTCGGTGAGCTGCCGGGCGACGGCCTCGCGGGCGGCGGAGACGTCGGCCGGGGTCGCGGTGAACTCCCAGCTCGCCGTGGACTCGGCCGGCACCGCCCGGGTACGGGCCAGAAGCAGGGCGATGTCGTCGTACTGCCGGCCGTCCGGGAGGTCGGCCAGCAACCCCCGGCCCACGTCGGCCAGGGACCGGCCGGGCCCGCACGAGGCCGCGAGGCTCTCCGTCAGCCATCGCAGTCCGCTCTCGGTGTCGGCGTCGTCGCGCTCGATCAGGCCCTTGCTGTACAGGGCCAGCACACTGCCGGGCTCCAGGTCGACGGTGGCCGTCTCGAACGGCATGCCACCCACGCCCAGCGGCGGCCCCGCGGAGACGTCGACCACCTTGACGGTGCCGTCGGGCCGGACCACGACCGGGGACGGGTGACCGGCGCTCGCCAGGTGGCACAGGCAGGTGATCGGGTCGTAGACGGCGTACAGACAGGTGGAGTCGACGTCGCTCTGCGCGTCCGACTCACCGGCCAGTTGCCGCACACCGTCGTCGAGGTGGGTGAGGAGTTCGGTCGGATCGAGCTCGAGGTCGGCGAGCGTGCGGACCGCGGTGCGCAGCCGGCCCATGGTGGCGGTGGCGTACAGCCCCTGGCCGGAGACGTCACCGGCGGCGAGGGCGACCCGGAAGGAGGGCAGGGGGATCACGTCGTACCAGTCGCCGCTGATGCCCGAGCCGCCCCCGGCCGGCCGGTACAGGCCCGCCGTCTCCGCCGCCGGGCTGTCGGTCGTCGGCCGGGGCAGCAGGCGCTGCTGAAGGGCGAGCACGGAGCGGCGCTCGCGCAGGTAGCGGCGGGCGTTGTCGACGTTCAGCGCGGAGCGGGAGGCGATCTCGGTGAGCATGTCCACGTCCTGCTCGTCGAACGCGTCCGGCTGCTCGGTGCGCCACACCGCGACGGTGCCGAGGACCAGGCCGCGCGCGAACAGCGGAGCCCACAGGGCCGAGTGCCCGCCGTCCGGGACGATGCGCCTGAGCTGCGCGCGATCGTCGAACAACAGGGCCACGGCCGCCGGGTCGAAGACCGCGGCCCGGCCGTGCTGGAGCCCCCGCAGTTCGGCCGTCGCCACCAGCTGAGGCACCGTCTCGCCCGGCTGGAGCAGGACGTCGGGGAAGGGCCCGGCGGCCGAGGCCACGGCGGCCCGCCGCAGGTGCAGATCTCCTCCGCCGCGCGTCCTCGGGGGCTCGTCGCCGTGGAGCACGGCCTCGGCGAGCGAGACGGACGACAGGTCCCCGAGGGCGGGAACGAGGACGTCCGCCAGGTCCTGGGCGGCACGCCTGGGGTCGAGGGAGCCGCCGATCCGGTCGGCCGCCCGTTGCAGCAGATCCAGTTCGCGGCGGGCCCGTTGCAGCGCGAGGGTGTCGACGTACAGCGCGAGGACGCCTTCGGGGACACCCGCGGCGTCCTCCACGCGGAACGCCCAGAGCGAGACCCGCCGCGGCGGGCCGTCCTGCGCCGACCGCAGGCTCAGGGCCTTCCCGGTCAAGGACGCACCCGTCCGCAGGACGCGGCGCAGCGCGGCCTCGCCGGCCTCCGCGTCCTGCGGCGAGAGTACGTCGCGCGGCCGGCTCCCCGGGGGAAGGACGGCGCCGCCCGGCAGGCCGGAGGTGAGGTTGCTCCGTACGAGGGTCAGGTCCGGGTCGTGCAGGGCGATCCCCACGTGGTCCTGGGCGAGCAGGGCCCGCAGCGTGCTCGCGCCCTGCTCCCAGTCGTCCGCGCACCGGGTCGGCGCCAAGAGCACCACGGACTGGTCCGCGGGGTGGAGGTCCAGCACCCGGAACGTGACGTCGACCGGAGCGCCGCCGCGATGCCGCAGCCGCGCGCGGCCCCGCGCCGGAAGGCCTCCGTGGTCCGCGTCGGGGCGCGTGTCGGCGAACAGGGCCCGAAACGGCCGTCCGCGGACCTCTTCCGCGGTCCACCCCAGCAGGTCGCACGCCGCCCGGGACCAGCGCAGCACGGCGCCGTGCCCGTCGAGCACGGCCGTCGCGATGCCGGCGAAGGAGAACACCTGCTTACGGTACGTCCACCACGGCCCCGCGCGCTGTCCGCGGCGGGCCCGCGCCGATCACTGACGGGATGCCCCATACAGCGGTCCGCCACGTCCGGCGCCCCTCGCGGCGGATCGCGAACGTGGGTGCGGAAGTATTGATGTGCCATACACGCAGATGCATAATGAGCTTATGCATAAGCGGGTTATGGATCCCGGATCCGTCCCTCCGGACACGTCCGCCGAGGACCTGATGATCGCCGTCGAGCAGTTGGTCCGGTACGTGCGGCAGAGCGCGACGGCGGGCGGACTGAGCACCGCGGCCTCGTCCGCACTGGGCCGGCTGGGCCGCGAAGGGCCGCAGCGGCTGACCGAACTGGCCCGGGCGGAGAACGTCTCGCAGCCCAACATGACTCAACTCGTCACCCGCCTGGAGCGTGCCGGGCTGGTACGGCGCACCGCCGACCGCACGGACGGCCGGGGGGTCCTGGTGGAGGCCACCGACACCGGTCTGGAGGTGTTCCGGCAGCGGCGGGCCGAGCGCGCGCATGCCCTGCGACAGCTCGTCGAGGAACTGTCCGAACCCGAGCGGCAGGCGGTGCGGACCGCCCTTCCCGCGCTGGCCCGCGCGGTCCAGGACCACCGGGCGCGTTCCTGACCGCACCCCGCTCACCCTCACCCTCTGCCCCGCACCCCCCGTCCCGCACCCCCGTCCCTCACCCACTGTCTCCACACACCACCGTCCCCGTCGTCACATGACTGGAGTAGAAGCGGTAATGAGTGCACCGCACGGGAAGACCGCCAGCCCGTTCAGGCAACCGAAGGCCGTCTGGGCCGTGGCGTTCGCCTGCGTGATCTCGTTCATGGGCATCGGTCTCGTCGACCCGATCCTGCCCGCCCTCGCGGAGAGCCTGCACGCCTCCCCCAGCCAGGTCTCCCTGCTGTTCAGCAGCTACCTGATCGTCACCGCGGTCGCGATGCTGTTCGTCGGCTGGTTCTCCAGCCGGTTCGGCGCCAAGCGCACCCTGGTCATAGGCCTGGCCGTCATCGTGGTCTTCGCCGCCCTGGCCGGCTCCACCGGCTCCATCAACGGCATCGTCGGCTTCCGCGCCGGCTGGGGCCTGGGCAACGCCCTGTTCATCGCCACCTCCCTGGCCGTGATCGTCGCCTCCGCCAGCGGCGGCTTCGGCGGCGCGATCATCCTCTACGAGACCGCGCTCGGGCTCGGCATCGCCGTGGGCCCGCTGCTGGGCGGCGAGTTGGGCGCGATCAGCTGGCGCGGCCCGTTCTTCGGTGTCGCCGTGCTCATGGCCGTCGCCCTGGTCGCCACCCTCGCCTTCGTGCCCTCCCTGCCCAAGCCGAAGCGCCCCACCTCCCCCGTCGCCCCGCTCAGGGCGCTGCGCCACCGCGGCCTGCTGACCATGGGCATCATGGCCCTGCTGTACAACTGGGGCTTCTTCACCATGCTCGGCTACGCCCCGTACCCGATGAAGCTCAGCGCCCATGAGCTCGGGCTCGTCTTCACCGGCTGGGGCCTGCTGGTGGCCGCGTTCAGCGTCTTCTTCGCCCCGCGCCTTCAGGCCCGGTACGGCACCGCCCCGGTCCTGTACGCCAACCTCCTCGGCCTCGGCATCGTGATGGCGGTCATCGCCGCCGGTGTCGCCACGCCCACCGTGGTCATCGTCGCGGTCATCGTCAGCGGCGCCTTCATCGGCATCAACAACACGCTCACCACCCAGGCCGTCATGCTCGTCTCCCCGGTCGAGCGGCCCGTGGCCTCCTCCGCCTACGGCTTCCTGCGCTTCATCGGCGGCGGCCTGGCCCCCTACGTCGCCGGCAAGCTCGCCGACGCCACCGACCTCAGCGTCCCCTTCTACCTGGGTGCGGCCACCTTCCTCCTCGCCATCCCGGTGCTCGCCAGCGGCCACCGGCTGCTCCGCCGGGCCGAGACGCATCCCGAGGAGAGTGAGCCGGTGACGCCGTCGTTCACCGCGGTCGGCGCACCGGTCGCCGGCGACGTGCCCCCGGTCGTCGTCGCCGTCGGCGCCCACCACAAGGCCGCCGCCATCGTCGACGCGGCGGCCCGCCTGGCCCGTGACACCGGCAGCCCTCTGGAGGTCGTCCACATACAGCAGACGGCCGTGATCGAAGAGCAGGCCGCCGACACCGAGACCGCCGACCAGGCCCGGGCCGCCGTCACCGCACACCTGGACCGGCTGGCCGCCCACGGCGTCGCCGCCACCGGACAGATCCTCACCAGCGTCGGCGACCATGCCGCCGCCGGCCGGGCCCTGGCCCGGCACGCCGATCAGGTGGGTGCCCGCGCCGTCGCCGTCGGCCGCTCGCCGCGCGGTCCTCTCGCCCAGTTCGCCGACGGCAGCCTCACGACCGCCCTGACCCACTCCGCCCACTGCACCGTCGTCCTCGTCGACGCCGATCACGTGCCCCGGCGGCTGACCCCCGCCGCCCTGGCGGAGCTGCGCGGCAGCGCGGCCTGAAGCAGCCGCCTTCGACCGTCCCGACGACGCGCGCCCGCCCGGCGCCCGGCCTCAGTGCAGGGCGCTGCGGGCGCGCCAGTCGTCCCAGCCGACGTTCCAGTCGCCCAGGCCGTTGTTCACGGCCACGGTGCCCTTGGTCTCCGCCCCGGTGACCTCGAACGGGTCGCCGACGCCGGCGTGTTCGAAGAGCCAGCGGGCGTCGGCGTCGCTCAGGTTGATGCAGCCGTGGCTCTTGTTGGCCCGGCCGAACCAGCGGGCGTTCCAGGGTGCGGCGTGGACGTACGTACCCGACCAGGTCAGGCGCATCGCGTAGTCGACGTCCTGGTCGTAGGCATTGCCCAGGCCCACGGTCTCGGAGTTCATCCGGATCGTGCCCTCCTTCGCCATCACCACCTCCGTGCCGCGCCAGGAGCCCGTCTCGGGACCGGGGATGCCGCCGGACACCAGGAAGGTCCGTGCCGTCCGGCCGTCGCGTTCCACGGTGAGCCGCTTGCGGTCGAGGTCGACCTTGAAGATCTGCCGTGCGCCGACGGTGAAGCGGAGGTGGTAGTCGCGGACGAACCAGCCGCCGTCCGTGCCGGAGTCGGTGCCGTTCAGCCGGGCGTCCAGGGAAACCCGGGTTCCGGGCCGCCAGTACTCCTTGGGTCGCCAGTCCACCCGGTCCTTGCCCGACCAGTCCTTCATCCAGCCCCATGAACCCTCCGTGTGGTTCGAGGTGGTGACCTTGAGCTGCCGCTCCACCGCCGCCTTGTCGCGGACGGGGCGGTCGAAGACCAGGGAGATCGGCTGGGCCACACCGACCGTGGTGGCGTCGCCCGGCCGCCAGTCCACCTTGTTGACGAGGCCGGCCGCCTCCGTCGTGAACGACGCGTGCGCGTCGCCCGTCGTGCCCTCCTCGGTGCGCGTCCGCGCCGTCACCGTGTACGCGGTGCCGGGCGCGGCGTTGCGGTCGGAGGTCCAGCTGCGGCCGTCGCGCGACAGTCCGCCGGTGAGGTGGCCGCCCCGTGCGTCGGTGACGGTGACGGAGGTGAGGGTGCCGCCCCGCGCGGTGACGGTGACCGGCTCACCGGGCTCGGCCCGGGTGCCGTGGGGTGTCACCGTGACCGTGGCCGGGCGGTCGTCGGCACGTCCGCCGTCCCCTTTCGCGACCGCCCCCGCCGTGGCCGGGTGCCCGGCGGAACAGGCGGAGAGCGCCGCGGCCAGCAGCGCGGTGTTCAGCAGCGCCACGGCCGCCGCGCCGCCGGTCCTGCGTATCCGCGCGGAGCCCGGACGTATGCCTCGGACAGGTATCTCGCTCAACGAATGCCTCCGTGAAAGGGACTGGAAGGAAGTGGAAGGGGCGGAAGGAAGTGGAAGGGGCGGAAGAGGGGTGAAGGGGAAGTCCACGGCGGGACGCCGGTGACTCTAGGCGGCGAGAACCCGCTGGAAGGCGGCCTCCTGCCCGTGTGACCGCCGTTGCAGAGGAACGGTCATCGTCCGGTCACATTCGGCGCGCGACGCGGTCACGGACGCCTGTGAATCTTCGGCGCATCCCGTGCCGCACCGGCCGGTTCCCGTTTCCCGCACCACCACGACCGCACCCCGAGGAGGCGCAGTGTCCGCGCTGCTCACGACAGCAGGCTGTGACCGGAAGGACATGCGGCTGGAGCCCGTCTCCGCCGAGGCGTACCGGGCCTTCCTCACCTCGCGCACCGGCTCCGCCCTGAACCCCGGTTTTCTCCAGTGCCCGTCCTGGGCCGCGGTCAAGGACGGCTGGCACGCCCGGCTGCTCGGCTGGGGGCCGAGGACCGGATCCGGTGCCGGCGAGCTGAGCGGCGTGGCGCTGGTGCTGCTGCGTCAGCTCCCCGGCACCCGCAAGTACTTCGCGTATCTGCCCGAGGGCCCGGTCGCCGACTGGAGCGACCCGGACCTCGACGCCTGGCTGGGCCCGTTGCTGCGCCATCTGCGCGGCGCGGGCGCGTTCGCCGTGCGCATCGGGCCCTCGCCCGCCTACCGCCGGTGGGACGCCGCCACGCTCAAGACGGCGACCGGACCCGGGCGGCGGGTGACCGACGTGCTGGCCAGCGAGGTCGATCCGCTGGGCGCCGCCGTGGCCGAACGGCTGCGGGCCCGCGGCTGGCGTCGCTGCGGCGGCGACGACGGCGACGGCGACGCGCAGCCCCGCTACGTGTTCCAGGTGCCGCTCGCCGGACGCGGCACCGAAGACCTGTGGTCCGGGCTCAACCAGGAGTGGCGGCGCAACATACGCCGGGCCCAACGGTCGGGCGTCGAGGTGACGGAGGGCGGCGCCGCCGAACTCCCCGAATTCTTCCGGCTGTTGCGCATCACCGAGGAACGCGACGGATTCCGTCTCGGCCGCTCCCTGACGTACTACGAGCGCCAGTACGCGGCCCTCAACGCCGAGGAGCCGGGCCGTATGCGGCTCTACCTCGCCCGCCACCAGGGCGAGATCCTGGCCGCGCACACCATGATCACGGTGGGGCGCCGGGTCTGGTACCAGACCGGGGCCTCAGCCGACCACCGGCGGGAGGTACGGCCGTCCAACGCCCTGCAATGGCGCATGATGCTCGACGCCCACGCCCGGGGCGCGGAGGTCTACGACATGCGGGGCGTGCCCGCCTCGCTCGACCCCTGCGACCGCCCGTTCGGGCTGCTGCGCTGGAAGCTCGGCACCGGAGGCCAGGTCGTGGAGACGCTGGGCGAGTGGGAGACTCCGCTCGGCGGCACCGCCAACCACACGCTGTACCGCGCCTTCCAGATGTACCTGGCCCGCCGATGAGCACCGTCACGGCGCCCGGGCGGCGCGCGCACCGCCGCCCCGACTCGACGCTGCGCAGCGGTGCGCTCATGGCCTCGGGGTCCCTCGTCTCGCGGGCCACCGGGTTCGTACGCTCCGCGGTGGTCGCCGCCGCGCTGGGCGTGGGCCCGGCCGCGGACGGCTACGCGGTCGGCAACACCGTTCCCACCATCGTCTACACACTGCTCCTCGGCGGCGCGCTCAACGCCGTGTTCGTCCCCGAACTCGTCAGGGCCGCGGGCGAGCACGAGGACGGCGGGGCCGCGTACACCGACCGTCTGCTCACGCTCTGCACGGCCGTGCTGTTGCTGCTGACGGCCGCGGCGGTGTGGGCCGCGCCCGCGATCGTGGCGGCGTACACCGACTACGGCGGGGCGCAGGCCGCGACGACGGTCGTCTTCGCCCGCTGCTGTCTGCCGCAGATCTTCTTCCTCGGCCTGTTCACCCTGCTGGGGCAGGTGCTGAACGCCCGGAGCCGGTTCGGCGCCATGATGTGGGCGCCAGTGCTCAACAACGTCGTCGTCATCGCCGCCTTCGGCCTGTACCTGGTGACGGCCGGCACCGGCGGGACGCTCACTTCCGGTGAGACCGAGCTGCTCGGCTGGGGCACCACGGCCGGCATCGTCGCCCAGACGCTGGCGCTGCTGCCGTCCCTGCGCGCGGCGCGCCTGCGCTGGCGGCCCAGGTTCGACTGGCGGGGCAGCGGGCTGTCCCGGCCGCTGCGCTCGGCCGGCTGGCTGATGCTGCTCGTGTTCACCAACCAGCTCGCCTACTGGGTGGTGACCCGCCTGGCGACCACGGCCGGAGAGCGCGCCGCGGCCGAGGGCATCGACGGCGGGGCGGGATTCAGCGCGTACGGCAACGCGTACCTGCTGTGGGCCGTGCCGCACGGCATCGTGACCGTCTCCCTGGTCACCGCGCTGATGCCGCGGATGAGCCGGTCGGCGGCAGACGGCGACACCGCGGCCCTGCGGCGGGACGTCTCCTCCGCCCTGCGCCACAGCGCCGCCGCCGTCGTGCCCGCCGCGTGCGTGCTCGGGGCGGTCGCCGGGCCGGTCATGGCGGTCGCCTTCCAGTACGGCAGGACCGGCGCCGACGACATCACGGTCATGGCCGGGGCGTTGACGGCGTTCGCGCCGGGACTGGTCGCCTTCTCCGGGCAGTACGTCCTCGCGCGCGCCTTCTACGCCCTCTCCGACACCCGTACGCCCTTCCTGCTGAACCTGGTCATCGCGGGCCTCAACGCGGGCCTGTCCACGGTCGCCTGTCTGCTGCTCCCGGCGCGCTGGGCGGTCACCGGCATGGCGGGGGCGTACTCGGTGGCGCTGTTCGCGGGGTGGGCGGTCACGGGGTTCGTACTGGACCGAAGGCTCGCGGCACCGGCGGAGGGCGAGACACGGCGTTCGCCGTGGCGCTCGCACGCCGCGACCGCGCAGGCGCGGCTGACGGTGGCCGCGATCCCGGCCGTCCTGCTCGGTCACCTCGTGGCCGGGCGGGCGGCGGCCTTCGGCCCGCTCGCGGCGGTGGCCGCCGGCGCCGCGGCGATCCTGACGGTCTTCGCACTGCTGGCCCGCCCGCTGCGGCTGGCGGAGCTGGAGGCGGGTCTCGGGGTGGTGCTGCGCAGGCTGCGCCGCCGAAGCAGACTGCGCCGCCCAAGGTGACGCGACGCCCCGGTGACCGCCTCACGCCTCCTTCTGCCTGCGCTTCCTGCCTGTGCCCGTCACCACCTGCCGTTTTCTTCGCGCTTTTGCTCTCTTTCGCTACTTTCCTCTGCCTTCTGGCCGTGGACCTTCGCCGTTCGACCGAATGGAATAATCTGCATATGCCACGTGTCCTGCTGATCGAAGACGATCCCTCCGTCCGGGAGGGGATCGGCCTCGGCCTGCGCCGCCGCGGGCACGAGGTGCGCACCGCCCCCACCGGGGAGGCCGGGCTCGCGGCCATCGGGGAGTTCCGGCCGGACCTGCTGCTCCTCGACCTCATGCTGCCCGGTATGAACGGGGTACAGGTCTGCCGGCGGGTGCGCGAGGCCGGTCAGCTGCCGATCATCATGCTCACCGCTCGCGGTGACGACTTCGACGTCGTGGTCGGGCTGGAGGCCGGCGCCGACGACTACATCGTCAAGCCCGCCCGCACGGAGGTCATCGAGGCCCGCATCCGGGCCGTGCTGCGCCGCATCGACGAACCGGCCGGACGCACCGCCGTGGAGTTCCACGGCGACCTCGCGATCGACCGTGCCGGGCTGAACGTCGCCAAGGCCGGGGAACGCATGGCGCTGGCGCCCTCCGAGCTCAAGCTGCTGCTGTACCTGTCGGCCGCGCCCGAACAGGTCTTCAGCCGCCAGCAGTTGCTCGAACAGGTCTGGGAGCACAGCTACCACGGCGACGCGCGCCTGGTCGACGCGTGCGTGCGGCGGCTGCGCAACAAGATCGAGGACCAGCCCGGGAGCCCCCGGTACATCCAGACGGTGCGGGGCTTCGGCTACCGCTTCGGGCCCCTGTGACACGTGATGAGCCGCCGGAAAGCCCGAATCGGGCTGCGTACCCGACTGGTGCTCGCCTTTCTGCTGGTGGCCGCCATCAGCGCCGCGACCACCGCGACCCTGGCCTACCGTGCGGCGCGCACGGCGATCCTCAAGCAGGCCCAGGACACGGCCGTCTCCTCCCTCCGCGACCGGGTCCAGCGGCTGGGCACCTCCCTGCCCGTCGAGACCCAGAGCCTCCGGGAGCAGTTGCTTGCGATCGCCCAGCAGGGCAAGCCCCGTACCTGGGTGGTGTTCGCCGAGTACGGATCGGTCCGGGTCTCCTCCGGGACCAGCCCCGTCTCCACCGTGATCAGCCCCGCACTGCGCGAGGCCGCGCTCGCCAACCCCCGTGGCGCCTTCCAGCGGGTCGACAAGGGCGGCATCCCGTATCTGACCGTCGCCATGCCGACTGTCTTCCGGGCCGGGAAGACGGCGCGGCCCACCGGGCTCGTGGTGTACGCCGTGATGCGGCTGGACCAGGAGGAGATCCAGGTCCGGGCCATGGTCACCGCGGCCCGGGACGGTGCGTTCCCGGGGCTCGCGGTGGCAATCGTCCCGGCGCTTCTGGCCGCCCGCAGCGTGCTGCGCCCGGTCCGCGACCTGCGGAAGGCCGCACGGAACATGGGCAGTGGTCGGCTCGACACCAGGATCCCGGTCAAGGGCAGCGACGAACTCGCGGACCTGGCCCGCACCTTCAACGAGTCGGCGATCGAGCTGGAGCGGACCGTCGGCGAACTCCGCGCGGCCGAGGAGCGCGCCCGGCGCTTCGCCTCCGATGTCTCCCACGAACTGCGCACCCCGCTCGCCGGAATGCTCGCCGTCACCGAGGTTCTGGACGAGGACGCCGCCCGTCTCGCCCCCGACACCGCCGCGGCCGTACGGCTGATCAGCGCCGAGACGGGCAAGCTGGCCGTCCTCGTCGAGGACCTGATGGAGATCTCACGCTTCGACGCTCGGGCCGCCGAGCTGAACGCCGACGAGGTGGACGTGGCCCAGGCCATCCGCAAGACCCTGACGAGCCGTCACTGGACCGATCCCGCACAGGTCGTCACCGACCTGCCCGAAGGCATCAGGGCACGGCTCGACCCCAAGCGCTTCGACGTCGTCGTCGCCAACCTCGTCGGCAACGCGCTCCGGCATGGCAGCGCGCCCGTCACGGTGCGGCTGCGCACCGAGTCGTACGGGAACGGGCCAGCCGGGAACCGTGGCGCGGTCTGGCTCGTCACGGAGGTCGAAGACAGCGGCCCGGGTATCCCCGCGGATGCGCTGCCGCACATCTTCGAGCGCTTCTACAAGGCGGACGCGGCCCGTACCCGCTCGGCAGGCAGCGGACTCGGCCTCGCCATCACCCTGGAGAACGTGCGGCTGCACGGCGGCACGGTCCGGGCCGCGAACGGCCCGGCGGGCGGCGCCGTGTTCACCGTGACCATGCCCCTGACGAGCGAGGAGGCGACGGGGTGAAGTTTCCGTGCACCGCCGTGGGCCGGGCCGTCGCGGCCTGCGCCACGGCGGCCACCCTGCTCACCGGCTGCGGAGTGCAGAAGACCGGTGTCATCGAGGTCGGTGGGCCCGCCACTGTCATGGCCGCCGATCCCAAGGGGCAGTACTTCCTCTTCTTCCTCTCGACCGAAGAGCGCTTGACGCCGGTGGTCCGGTTCAGTAAGGGCTACGATCTCCCTGGCGGTACCGAACCGGTGGACGTGCCGACGGCCATCACCGCGCTGTTCGCCGGTCCGCAGGCGGACGACCGCGCGGCCGGGCTCCGCACGGAGCTGCCGAAGTTGAACGGCTCGATGGGGGTGTCGACCGGCCCCGGCAAGGTGCGGATCGTCCTCCCGCTCGCCGTTCGGCCGCTCGGGAAGCCGGCGGTGCGTCAGCTGGTGTGTACGGCCGCGTTCGCGCAGGGCAGCGACGGCACCGCGGAAGTGACCGTCCAGGGAGAGGACGGCGCGCTGCCACCGGCCCGCTGCTGAGTCCTCAGTGGCTTCCGGGGCACCTCAGGAGGTTGCCGACCTGCCGACCGACGACCTCCCATGCGGCGGCGGTAAGGTCGCCAAGAGCCGTGTTCTTCAGCGCGTGCAGAATCTGCTCGGCGTCGGTGCCTGCGCCTGTGTCGCACAGGGTGTCGCCACTGAGCACGTCATACCCGTCGCGGACGGCGACACGGAGGCGGTGCCGTCCGCTGCCGTCGTCGTGCAGCGCGGCGGCGACGACGAGCGGGGGCGGTCCGCCCGCCTCACCCGGCAGTTTGCGGTAGGCACTGGCGATCGGCCGGTGCCAGCGCAGGCCGAGCAGGAGCGGACGCTTGGCCAGCACCTCGGTCAGATCGGTCTCGTGCGGCCCGTCGGACTCCAGCACCGTCGCGCGGGCGTCGAGGACCAGGGCCGCGGGCAGCAGACAGCGCAGCGTGCTGCCGACGATGTTGCCGCCGACCGTCGCGGTGCGGCGCACGGCCCCGGTCCCCACCGAGCCGGCGGCCCGGCGCAGCACCTCCGGTATTCGGTCGTCGATCCGGTTCAGCACCACCGCGGCGCCCAGCGCCTCCGGCCCGATGACGTTGGCCTCCGGCAGCTCCCGCAGCGACATGGCCCGCTCGGGGAAGCCGTCGCGCTGCCAGGTGGCCCACACGAGTGTCGCCCCGCCGATCGGGACGGCGCCCTCGGCCAGGCATTCCTGCGCTTCGGTCACGGACGTGGGCAACCGCAACAGCACCTCGACCGACCTGCCTTCCTGGGGGAGTTGGACGGTGGACGGACGGGCGCTGACCGGTACCGGTGCCCGCCGACAGGGCGCATCTTCGCCGTCCCGGCGGGGGCGCGTACAGGGCTCACACGAGCAGGCCGTGCACCGCCCCGCCGCGCACCCCGCTCGTTCCGTCACCGCTGGGCCGGATCCGCCGCTCCCGGTCGCACCGCCTGCACGTAGCACAGCCACGGCCGTACGTCGCCGCCGCCGCGCACGTCGAAGCCGGCGTCCGCGATCAGTCCGTCGAGCAGGTCGACCCGGTTGTGGGACATGGCGTGGCTCGTCGCGCCGTGCACCAGGTGCCGGCCGAGCCGGCTCTTCGGCGGGCGGAATTCGACGACCAGCAGCCTCCCGCCGGGCCGCAGCACCCGGTACATCTCCCGCAGCGCCTCCGGCCGGAGGTGTTCCGGGAGGTGGTGCAGCATCAGGCTGGTGACGACCGTGTCGAAGGAGGCGTCCGGCAGGTCGAGGGACTCGGCGATCCCTTCCCGGTAGGTGCAGAGGGCGCTGCCCGGCCGCTGCCTCCTGCGCCGGGCGTAGGCCAGGACCGGCGGCGACGGATCCACGCCGGTCACCGCGCCGTCCGGGCCGACCCGGGCGGCCATGTGCCGGGTCAGGCAGCCGGTGCCGCAGCCCACGTCCAGGACGCGGTCGCCGGGCTCGGCCCCGCTGAGCCCGGCGAGGCGGGCGAAGGCCGCGCGGCGGCGGCCGGCGAAGCAGAGGCCGCCGAACAGCTCGTACGCGCGCGGGGTGGCGATCGTGACGCCCGGTGTGTCCGCGCGTGGCTTGCCCTGCATGAGATGTCCGAGGGGCATGACCCTCCTCCATAACTTAGTGACGACTAAGCACATTCCAACTTAGCCGCGACTAAGAAAGCTGGCAAGGGGCCGCGTACGATGTCAGGCGTGACCGACTCCCGTCCCCGGACGCGCAAGCGCCTGCCCGCGGCCGAACGCCGTGCGACGATCCTCGCCGCGGCGGCGGAGGTCTTCGCCGAGACCGGCTACCAGCGAGGCAAGGTCTCCGAGATCGCCCGTCGGGTGGGTGTCTCGGAACCGGTCGTCTTCCAGAACTTCGGTTCCAAGTCCGCCCTGTACCGCGCGGTCCTCGACCACGCCACACAGGCGGTGTCCGCCCTCCTGCACCAGGCCGCCGACGCGGGGCGCCCGGTGCCCGGCGTGCTGGCGGCCTTCCTCGATCCGGCCCACATGGACCGCTTCCACCAGCCCGGCTCGCACGGCTTCCTCTTCGCGGACGCCGCCGGACTGGCCCACGACGCGGAACTCGGGACCGCCCTCCGCGAAGTCCACCAGCAGCTCGTCGAAGCGCTCGCCCAGTTGCTGCGCCGTGGTCAGGCCGCCGGGGACGTCCGGGACGACGTCGACCCGCGGACCGCGGCCTGGTGGCTGGTCTCCCTGCTGGCGAGCCGGTCCTTCCGCGCGGCCGTCGTTCCCGAGCGCGACCGAGTCGAGGCGGACGTGACCGACCTGGCGCTCCGGTCACTGCTGCCCTGAGCACGGCGCAAGCCCGCGACGGCCCTCCCGCGACGCCCCCCCGCAGGGACCGGCCTCCCGGACACGGACCGGCCTACCGTTGCTCGCCGCCGGCGTGGAGCCCGCCGAACCGGGCGGGACGTATTCGGGGGATCAGTGCCGGGACGCCGGCGCGGTAGGTGTCGTACGAGGCGCCGAACCGCCGGGCCATCAGGCCGTCCTCGACCCGGACCCGCCACAGCAGCCAGGGGACGGCGACCACCAGGAAGGCGGTCCAGACGCCGAAGCCGCAGGCCAACGTGGCACCGGCGATCAGACCGAGCAGCCCGGTGTAGATGGGGTGGCGCACCAGCCGGTAGGGCCCGTCCGTCCGTAGCTCGTGATGCTCCTTGACCAGGGGGACGCTCGCCCACATCGTGCCCAGCACCCAGCGGGCCCACAGCAGCCAGGCGGTGGCGGCGACGGCGAGCAGGGCGCCCACAAGCGCCAGTTCGGGCTGCCAGTACCGCAGATGGCGCCAGAAGTGCCGGGACCGCCCCACCAGGACGTAGAAGGCGAGGGCGCCCGCGATCAGCAGCAGCCGGCGCGGCAGGGTGCCCCGCAGCCCACGCAGCCAGGCGCGCGAACCTGCCCGGCTCTGCACGCCGAAGTAGACGGCGCCCAGGATCCAGGCCGCGACGAAGACGACGACGCAGACGCCGATGACCACGACGACTGCCGAGTGCAGAGAACCCATGCCTCAAGCGTGCTCCGCGCACGCAGTGGATCACCACCACCCACGGGTCGATGGAGAGACCGCCTCCCACCTCCACCCAGGGATGGAGGGCACCTGAACAGCGAGCGGGAAACGAAGCTGCGTGAGGTCTTCACGGAGTGACGCCCCCCGTCACCACGCCTCCGACTCCGCCGAGGACACTGACACCGGCTTGCGTCCGCCGTCCGCGCGCAGCCGCATCGCCGGCAGCGGCAGGACCAGTACGGAGATCATCGCGGCGCCGACCAGTGCGGCCGCCTGGTCCCTGCCGAGGACCTTCTGGTCGACCCCGATGGTCGTGATCGCCACGACCAGCGGCAGGCAGGTCGAGGCGAACAGGGTGAGTGCCGTACGGTCGCGGGCCCCGAGGTCGCGCGGCGCGAGCAGGTACACCGGGCCGCCCCTCACCAGCAGGAACAGCAGCAGGAACACCGGCACCAGGACGAGGGCGCGCCCGTCGTGCAGCAGGGCGCGCAGGTCGAACTCGATGCCGGTGACCACGTAGAACAGCGGCACGAGGAAACCGAAGCCCAGGGCCTCGACCTTGCCGAAGACCTCCGCACTGTGCGCGGGCGACGCGCCGTGCAGCACCAGCCGGGTGAGGACTCCGGCGGCGAAGGCGCCGAGCAGGATGTCCAGGCCGAACGCCTGCGCGAGGGCGAGCATGCCCGCCAAAAGCAGCACGACGAAGCGGACCGCGAACTGCCCGCTGCTGTGCAGCGTCGTGTCGATGAGCCGGGAGAACCAGGGCCGGCGCGGTCGCAGCGCCCAGAGGACGGCGCCCGCCGTGATCACCGCGAAGACGACCAGCAGGGCCGTCGACACGCCCGGCTTGCGTCCGCTGAGCAGCAGCGCCATCGCCACGACCGGCCCGAACTCCCCCACCGCGCCGAAGGCCGACATCACGGTGCCGAAGCGGCTGCGCAGGTCCCCGGAATCCCGCAGGATCGGCAGCACCGTGCCCAGCGCCGTACTGGTCAGGGCGGTGCCGATGACGAACGCCGGGTAGGTCTCGCCGCCGCCGACCAGGAAGCCCAGCCCGATACCGACGACGAGGGAGACCAGCCAGGCCCCGAGGGAACGCCGCAGGGTGCTCCCACGCACCGCGGCGAACTCGATCTCGTATCCGGCGAGGAAGATCAGCATCGCCAGGCCGAGGTCGGACAGCGCGTCGATGACGTGGTCCGGGCGCGCCCAGCCGAGGACGGCGGGCCCGATCACGATGCCGAGGGCGATCTCGAAGATGACCAGCGGAACACGGATCCGTCGCGCCGCCGCCTCCGCGAGGACCGGCGCGAGGACGGCCGCTGCCGTGATCAGGACGAGGGTGCCGGAATGGAACATGGGCCGCTCAGCAGGACTCGGGCCCGCGCGTCACGGGGTGACGATCGCGAAGTCGGGATCGGGTGCGCCGAGGTGCCCCAGGAGTTCGGTCAGCCTGCCGATGTCGCCGACGACCTTGACGCCCTCGCGACCCGCCAGACCGGCCGGGTCGGCGGCACCGAGCAGCACCTCCCGCAGGTCGCTCCCGGCGAGGGTGATCTCGACGTCCGGGTCGGCCGCGACGGGTCCTGTGCCGGTGACGTGGATGAGCACGCCGTTGCGCAGCCGGAGGGTCACCGGCTCGCCGTCGGTGAGGTCGAAGCGGACGGTGATGTCCGCGTCCCAGCTGCGCGGGCCGTCCACCCGGATCGCCAGGGAGTCGAACAGCTGGTCCAGCGACAACGCGGCCAGCACATCGGGCGAGGTGGTGGCGGTGGGCGTGCCGACCGAGCCGTGGCGCAGCTCCAGGGCGCCCATGAGGAAGAAGTTGCGCCAGGTGCCGTTCTCGCTGCCGTATCCCAACTGCTCCAGCGCGTCGGCCTGGAGCGCGCGTGCTTCGGCGTGGTGGGGGTCGGCGAACAGGACGTGGTCGACGACCTGTACCACCCACCGGAAGTCGCCGTCGGCGAAGGACCGGCGGGCCCGGCGCACCACCTCGTCGGCGCCGCCCATGAACTCCACGTACCGGTGCGCGGCTTCGACCGGCGGATGCTCCCACAGGTGGGCCGGGTTGCCGTCGAACCAGCCCAGATAGCGCTGGTAGATCGCCTTGGTGTTGTGGCTGACCGAGCCGTAGTAGCCGTGGGTGTGCCAGGCGCGCTCCAGCGCCGGGGGCAGCCGGATCTCCTCGGCGATCTCCGCTGCGGTCAGGCCCTGGTTGAGCATGCGTACCGTCTGGTCGTGGAGGTAGGCGTACAGGTCGCGCTGCTCGGTGAGGAAGGTGACGACCCGCTCGCGGCCCCAGACCGGCCAGTGGTGGGAGGCGAAGGCCAGGCCGCTCGACCCTGCGAACAGGCCGATGGCCTCGGTGAGATAGCGGGCCCACTCGCGCGGGTCGCGGACTTCGGCGCCCCGCAGGGTCAGCAGGTTGTGCAGGTTGTGGGTGGCGTTCTCCGCCATGCACAGCGCGGAGTGGTCGGGGAAGTGGATGTTCAGCTCCGCCGGCGCCTCGGTGCCCGGCGTGAGCTGGAAGACCATCCGGATGCCGTCGACGGTCTCCGTCTGCCCGGTGCGGGTGATGTCCACCGTCGGCGGGATCAGCCCGACCGTACCGGTCGACGTCGTCTGTCCCAGGCCCGCGCCGAGCTGCCCGCGCTCCCCCTTCGGCAGCGCGGCGCCGTACATGTAGGCGGCACGGCGGTTCATGGCCGTACCGGCGTAGACGTTCTCGCTGACGGCGTGCTTCAGAAAGCCCTGCGGGGCGAGCACCGGCACACCACGTGCGATGTCGTCGTCGCCGACGACCCCGCGCACGCCTCCGAAGTGGTCGGCGTGGCTGTGCGTGTACAGCACGCCGGTCACCGGGCGGTCCCCGCGGTGGGCGCGGTACAGGGCCAGTCCCGCCGCGGCGGTCTCGGCGCACAGCAGCGGGTCGATGACGAGGACGCCGCGCTCGCCCTCGACGATCGTCATGTTCGACAGGTCGAAGCCGCGTACCTGGTAGATGCCCTCGGTCACCTCGAACAGCCCGTGCTCGCAGCACAGCCGGCTCTGCCGCCACAGGCTCGGATTCGCCGTGTCCGGGCACTCCTGGTCGAGGAACCCGTAGGCGCCCAGGTCCCACACCACGCGCCCGTCGCCGTCGCGGATCACAGTCTCCCGCGCCGTGCCCATGAAGCCGCGCCGCGCCTCCTCCAGATCCCGCGTGTCGTCGAAGGCGAACCTGCGCCGCACCGAGGCGTTGGCCGTCACGATGCCAGGCTCCGCGGGCTTGGCTTCGTTGTTCCGGGGCATCTCGATCTCCTCGCGGGCGACGGGCGAAGACCGGCCGCGCGAACCGGCACGGCCAGTGCCACCCTCACCCGGCCCGCGCGCCCCGCACGACCGGATGTACGCCGTTGGAGGGAGCTTGGAGGGAGTACCGACCGGTGTACGCCGTCGGAGGGAACGGTCGGTGTCACACGGCCGGCGCACGGCGGCGCGCACCCTCCCCCGGACCTGACGGAACTGTGATCAGCCTCGTAGAGCCGAGGCGAAGATGCCCGGCAGCCTGGTCACCCGCGGGGCTGCCGTGAACCGCGTCAGGCGCTCCATCGTCGTACGGCCGGTGCGGTTGGTGACGAAGTACGGCGGTCGGGGGGACATGGAGGGGGAACCGGTGAACAGGCCGCGCGGGGCCGGCGCGAAGGGCGCGCGCAGCACGGTCTTCTCCACCCTGTCCAGCATGAACGCGTTGTGCACGAACCCGATGCCGCTGCCGATCTCCTGACGGGTGTGGCCGGGGAAGGCACCCCACGGTGTGTAGCCCAGGAGGAAGCCGAACGCCGACCAGCAGTTGACGCCGAGCGTGCCGTAGCGCAGTGCGGCGACGGCTTCGTCCACGGCCGCCCGGTGCGCGCGTTCGGTTCCGGGGTGGACGAGCAGGGTCGCGCCGAGGGTGCCGGGCAGTTTCTCGTTGGCGAACCGTGTCGCGGCCCGGAGGAACCGCGCGGGGTCCGAGCCCGGCAGGCGCACGACGCCGAGGGCGCTGGCGAACACCTCGTCGGTGAGCAGGGGGTCGTCGGAGTCGACGATGTCCGGCACGAGGACGCGGCAGTCGCCGTCGCCGAGCGTCTCCGCCTCGGGGTGGGTCCGCGTCACCGCGTCCAGGCGTTCGGCGGCGCCGGGGTAGTAGTCGCGGCGCGGCGGGAGGTCGCGCAGCAGCCGGCGGATCTCGCCGAGCAGCCGTTCGGTGCCGTCCCAGTCGCGGGGCACGACGAGGATCTGGCTGGCCACGCAGTTGTGGCCGGAGTTGTTCATCTTGCTGGTGACGATGTGTTCGGCCTGGAAGCGGAGGTCCGCCGCGCTCCAGGGGCCCGGAGTCACGATGCAGGGGCTGACACCGCCCAGCTCGCTGGTGAAGGGCTTGTCGTTGAGCGGGGTGTCGTCGCGACGGCGCCGGGCCGCGTGCTCGTCCGTCCCCCAGACGATCGCGTCGTGCGTGCGCTCGCTGCCCGTGACGTGGATGGCGCCGACGTCCTTGTGAGCGCTGAGGTACGCACCCTCGGCGGCGCCGCCGTCGACGAAGCGGACCCAGCCGCGGTCGACGAACTCGGCGAACACCTTCTCGAAGTGCGGGCGGAGGTAGGCGTTCACCGGGTTCATCTTGGCGATGACGACCTGCCCCTCCGCGTACAGCTTGTGCAGGACGTCCAGCGGGGTGATGGCCGGGACGTTGCCGGCGCCCAGCACGAGTGCCACGGCAGTCTCCGCCGTCTCGCCGGTCTTGCACGTCTCGCCCGTCTCACCGGTCTCGCACGTGCGCACCCGGTAGTCCCTGGCCGCTGTGGCGCGTACCTGCTCCGGGGTGGTCCCGGGCCGGGTCCACACCTCGGCGGTGAAGCCGTTGAGCAGCAGGCGGTCCCAGGCCGTGGCCGGGAAGACGTCGACCACGGTGCGGCCGTCGCGGCGGCGGACCGCGCCGCGGGCCAGGGGGTCCTTTCCGGCGGCCAGGCGGCGCAGCACGTGGAGGTAGGCGTTCACGGTCTGCGCCAGCGCCCACGGGGCGGTCACCCAGTCCTCGGCGGCCCAGGGCGAGGTGGGTTCGTAGCCCTTGGCGCGGGCGGCGTCGGCGACCATCGCGCGGGCGCCGTCGGCGATCCGCGGCAGCAGGCGCTCCAGCAGCCGGATCCGTTCCGGCAGCGGCGTCCGGGTCCAGGACTCCGCGTGGTCGCGCAGGTCGGCGACGGCGAGATCCAGTGGGGCGGTGTCGAGCGCCGGTTGGGTGTTCATCGGGGCAACTCCTGTGCCGACCAGAGTCCTTCGCGTCCGCCGCAGGGGCGCGGACCCTGGGTCGTGGTCGTGGTCGTGGTCGTGTTCGTGGTCGTGGTCGTGGTCGTACGTCGCCTGATGGCGCGTCGGGTCAGCGGCCCAGCCGGGCGAGGTCGCGTGCCGGGTCGACGAGAAGGAAGGAAGCGGTGGCTCCGACGGCCAGGAGCAGGCCGGACAGGAATACGGCGTCGCGGTAGCCGGTGGCGCCCTGGGCGTCGACCAGCGCGCCGACCACGGCGGGCGCCGCGAGGCCCGCCGCCGTCACCACCGCGTTCATGGCGCCCAGCGCGCCGCCGCTGCGGGACGGCGGGGCGAGTTCGGCGACCGTGGTCGCGGCGATGGTGGCGTACGAGCCGCCGAGGCCGAAGCCGAGGGCGACGAGGACGGTTCTGGCGGGCGTGCCGTCGGCGAGCGGCACGGCCAGACAGCAGGCGGCGCCGAGGGCGAGGAGCCAGCCGCCGACCCAGCCGCGGGCACGGCGGCTGCCGGCGCCGCGGCGCATCAGCCGGCCGGTGATGCCGGCCTGGGCGAGCAGGGCGACCGCGCCGATCGTCCAGGGGGCGATGACGACGGTGCCCGCCTCGTCGGCCGAGTACCCGAGGGCGTTGCGCAGGTAGGACGGAAGCCAGACCAGCATCAGCGCCACGCTCCAGTAGCTGGTGAAGTAGGCGAGGGTGACGCCGATCCAGGTGCGGCTCGCGAGGATTCTGCGGTAGGGGAGAGCGCTCGGGGGCCCGGTCTGCTGTGCCTCCCGCCGGGTGGGGTCCTGTGGCCCGGTCCGGTGCCCGCCGTCCGCGCCGAGTGCCGCCCATGCCAGCGCCCACACCAGGCCCACGGCCGCGAGCACCCACAGCGCGGCCCGCCAGCCGTGGTGCTGGATCACCCAGGACAGACCGGGAGCGGAGACGATCACGCCGAGGGTGACGCCGAGCGTGATCAGGGCGCCGGGCAGGTTGCGCCGGTGGTTGGGGAACCAGGCCAGCGTGGCCTGCTGGGCGACGGGGAACGCGGGGCCTTCCGCGGCTCCCAGGCACACCCGTGAGACGACCAGCACGGCCAGACCTCCGCCGATCGCGGCGGGGACCTGTGCCACGGACCAGAGCACGGCCATCACCAGGAGCAGCGCCTTGGGCGAGAGCCGGTCGGCGGCCAGCCCGACGACGACGGCCGCGACGGAGAAGAGCAGGAAGAACGCGCTGTTGGCGAGGCCGAACTGGGTGGCGCTCAGATGCAGGTCGGCACGGATCTCGTCGGCGGCCAGACCCAGCACGGACTTGTCGGCGAAGTTGACCATCATGAACAGCACGAGCAGCGCGGTCACCGTCCAGGCGCGGGCGCTGCTGCTGCCGGTGGCCTCGGCGGTCCCAGCGGGCTGCTGGGGCACGGTCGGTGCCGCGGTCATGGGTCCTCCTGAGGAGAGGGGGGTGGGAAGGCGGAGAGGGTGGAGCGCGGCATCGTGTGCTCTCGCGGGGCCGGGTGACGTCCCGCACCGCGGGCCGGTGGCCGGAGGCCGGAGACCGGAGACCGGAGGCCGGAGGCCGGAGACCGGAGACCGGAGACCGGAGACCGGAGACCGGAGGCCGGAGACCGGAGGCCGGTGGCCGGAGGCCGGTGGTGCGGGACGGGCGCGGTTCAGGACAGCGGGACTCCGGCGATGGCGATGCGCTCCATCACGCGCCGCTGCGGGAAGTAGTCGTTGATCGCGTAGTGCTGGGTGGCGATGTTGTCCCAGATGGCGATCGAGTCGGCCTCCCAGTGGAAGCGGACCTGGTACTCGGGGATGCGGGCCTGGAGCACGAGGATGTCCACGAGTTCCCGGCTCTCCGCGTCGGACAGACCCTTGATGCGCGTGGTGAACGGCTCGTTGACGTACAGGGTCTTGCGGCCGCTGCGCGGGTGGCGCACCACGACCGGGTGCTCGACCTGCGGCCACTGCTTGCGGAAGGCCGCCTTCTGCTCGTCGTTCATCAGGGCGCCCCAGCTGGGCTCCCAGTCGTGGACCGCGGTGAGGCCCTCGATCCGATCCTTGAGGTCCTCGGGGAGGTTGTCGTAGGCGGCGGCCATGTCCGCCCACATCGTGTCCCCGCCCGCGGCGGGCACCTCCACGGCGCGCAGGACCGAGCCGAGGGCCGGGTTGACCATGAAGGAGTGGTCGCTGTGCCAGATGTTCTTGTTGCCGGCGGCCTTGGCGTCCTTGGCGAGCCGGGAGACGCCGACGGTCTCGGTCTTGGGGAAGAACGGGTTGGGCTCCGGCGGGCCCCAGACCCCGGCCAGCTGAAGCTGGTGGTCGGCGGTGAAGCCGGTCTGGTTCCGGAAGAAGATCACCTTCCACTCCAGCAGCGCCTGGCGCAGCTCCTCGGCGAGGTCGTCGCCGATCGGCCGGTTCAGGTCGACACCGCCCAGGACGGCGCCGAAGTGCGGGGTGAGGGGGGTGATGTCGAGCAACCGGTACTCGGCCTGGGACGCCCCGGGGGCGAGCCGGTCCAGGACACGGCTTCCGTAGTGCATCAGGGGCTTGTCCAGCACCGGCTTGGGGTGGGCGACAGGGGTCGAAAGAGCGGCCATGGGGTTTTCCTCCCGGCAGCGAACGCTGATTACGTAACCGGCAGTATCGATATTGGCTCGCGGCGGGGCAAGGGGTTGAGGGCAGTTGTTTCCAACGGATTTCCAGGCCGCCCGACCGTCTCGCGGGCACGGCGAAGGGCGCGCCGGCGCGAAGCCGCACGGCACGCGGTGCGAAGTAACGGGTTGCCGGAGAGGAGTCAGCGCAGGGGCGTCCGGCCGGCGTCGCGCCGCCGTGGCGCGTGGCGGGTCACGGCCGGGCGGCGACCGCCCTGCCGATGAGGTCCACCACGGACTCGACCAGCGCCTCGTCCGGCATCCGCTGTTCACCGACCATGCGGAACACCAGCGACGCGGCCACCAGCGTCGCGGCGGCCCCCACGTCGGCGTCCGGCCGCACGTCGCCCCGCGCGACGCCGCGCTCGAGCACGTGCCGGGTCTCGCTCATCACCCGGGCCGTGTAGGCGCGGTAGGCGCCGGGTTCGGCCTCCGCCTCGGCGCTGGCACCGATCACCCCGGCCAGCAGGCGGGCGACACCGGGCTGCCGGTACGCCTCCATGCGCGCCGTCAGCACGGCGCGCAGCTCGGCCCGGAAGTCTCCCATGTCGGACACGGTGAGCGGTCCGATCCGCGACTCAGCGGCGGCGATGATCAGGTCCTGCTTGGTGGACCAGCGCCGGTACATGGCCGGCTTGCTGACCCCGGCCCGGGCCGCCACCGCGTCCATGGTCAGCGCGCTCATGCCGCGCTCCGCCACCAGATCGACCACGGCGTCCAGCACCGCGCGGGTGACCCGCTCCTCCCGGGGCCGCCCGGGTCCGCGCCCGTTGCCCCGCCCCACCTGCTCGACCGTCATGCCTCCGACCCTATGGGGAGAGCGGGACGACCCTCCACTTCGGGGCGTGCGGGCGGTAGGGCCCGCCGCTGATGGGCAGCCGGTCCTACGGCCTCGGCGGGCGGGATCGGACGCCCCGGCGGGTGAAGCCGTGTGGACGGGGCGGAGACGGCCGTGCGGAGGGGCTGAGACGGCCGTGCGGAGGGGCTGAGACGGCCGTGCGGAGGGGCTGAGACGGCCGTGCGGACGCGGCGGCGCCGTACACAGACTCCTCAGCCGCGGCCGAACAGCCCGTCCACCCACCGGCTGACGTCCGGCAGCGAGGCGGAGAGCACTCCGCGGTGGTCGGCGTCCGGATACGTCAGGTAGGTGACGTCGACGCCCCGGGCGACCAGTTGCCGGCGCAGCGCGGCCGTCCACGCGGGCTGGATGACCGTGTCCTGCCCGCCCTGCGCGAGCAGCACCGGTACCGGCGGGGCCAGCGTGCCGGGCTCGTTGTCGGCAAGGACCTTGTCGAAGGCCGACAGGTCGACGTCCTTGCGGAAGATCTCATCGGTCTTCAGCGAGCCCCAGGAGTCCGCCTCGCGCAGCTGCCCGATGCACTCGGTGTCCGCGTCGGCCATCAGCTCCACGGCGCGCGGGGTGAGCAGGTCATCGTCGGTCAGGTCCGTCGCGGTCTCGACACCGCGCACGATCAGCGGGATGAAGCTGCTGACGCCGGCGGCCGGCATGGTCCGCAGCGCCGGTACGGCGGTGCTCAGTTGCGAGCCCGGGGCGAGGGCGACCGCGCCGAGCAGCCGCAGCTCCGGGGTCCAGCGCGCGGCGAGCTCGGCGGTGTAGACGGCGGCGTGGCCGCCCTGGGAGTGGCCGTTGGCGACCCACTCGTCGCTCAGCCGGCCGGAGAGCTCGTGCGCGGCGCGGGTGAGGTCGGCGGCGGCCCGCGCCTCGGCCTCGCCGATCAGATAGCTGTGCGCGCCGTCCGTGCCCAGGCCCTGGTAGTCGGTCTTGGTCACCGCGTAGCCACGCCGCACCCAGGGCACCAGGGTCTGCTGCATGGCCTGCAGATAGTCGTGCGCCGGGCTGGTGGCCGAGTCCAGGGACGGGGCGCAGGCGTCGGCGACGCCGGTGGTGCCGTGCAGCCAGGACAGCACCGGCCAGCCGCCGGCGGGCGGCTTCCGCGTGGGGATGGCGACCGTGCCGGAGACGGCCACCGTCTTGCCCTGCGGCGTGACCGAGCGGTACACCACCCGCCAGTTGTCGGCGTCCTCGAAGGCCGCGTCGCCGGTGAGGCGTCGCGCCCAGATCAGGCTGCCGTGCTCGCCGTGCTCCGCCAGGGCGCGGGGCGGGTGGTAGAAGGCCGTGCCTCTGGGACCGGCGGGTATGCCGGTCCCGTTACCGGCCGCCGCCGGGGGTGCGGCGGTGAGCAGCGCCGTGAGCGCTGCGGCGGCGCAGCAGGCCGCGATTCCCTTGGTGTGCCGTGCGCGGGGACGTCGGTCGTTCATGTTGTGCGTGGTTCCTTTCCTGGTGGCGTGCGGCCTCAGCCCGCGAACTCCGCCCGCAGCACGTGCTTGGTGATCTTCCCCGACGCCGTGCGCGGCAGCTGCGGACGCAGCACCAGCTCGCGCGGGATCTTGTAGCGGGCGATCCGGGGCTCCAGCCAGGCGCGGATCTCCTCCAGCGTCGGCTCCGTGCCCGCGCGCGGGACCACGACGGCGACCACGGTCTCGCCCCACTGCGGATGCGGACGGCCGACCACGGCGACGTCGAGGACGTCCTCGTGACCGCGCAACGCGCCCTCCACCTCCTGGGAGGCGACGTTCTCACCGCCGGTGATGATGATGTCCTGCATCCGGTCGACGATCGTGACGAAGCCGTCCTCGTCGATCCGTCCGAGGTCGCCGCTGCGGTACCAGTCGCCCGCGAATGCCTGAGCCGTGGCCCCCTCGTTGTCGAGGTAGCCCACCATCCGGGTGTCGGAGCGCAGCCAGATCTCCCCGGTCTGCCCCGTGGCGGCGTCCGCGCCATCGGGCCGCACCACCCGCACATCGACACCGGGCATGCCGCCGCGCCCGATCGAACCCGCCTTCTCCACCTGCTCGTCGGGCGACAGCGAGGAACCGACCGGGCCCATCTCGCTCATCCCGTACACCTGGTGGAAGTCGTCCGAGCCGTACGCCTTCATCAGCCGGCGCGCGGTGTCCGCGTCCAGGGGCCCGGCACCGTAGATCCACGCCCGGACGGACGTCAGGTCGTACGACGCGAAGTCGGGCACCGCCTGCGGCGGGGCGATGAACGCGATGGGCGCCCCGAACACCGCGGTGACGCGCTCGTCCTGGATCACCTGGAGCATGCCGCGGGGCTCGTACTCGTGCTGCAGCACGACCGTGCCGCCGAGGAACACCGTGCCCATGACCCAGTTGTTGAGCGGGGAGGCGTGCCAGATGGGCATGCAGATCAGGAACCGCTCGTCGCGCCGCAGCGGCACGGCCGCGGCGGTGTAGGCGGCGGTCAGGGCGATGCCGCGGTGGGTGTGCACGCAGCCCTTGGGGGTGCCGGAGGTGCCCGAGGTGTACAGGATCTGGGCGACGTCGGAGTCCGGTCCGCGGACGCCCTCCCACTCCCCCGCGGCCTCCACGAGCGCCTCGAAGGAGCCTGCCGTGCGCTCGCCAGGGTGGCTGACCAGCAGCGGGATGTCCGTCCCCGCCCCGCGTACGACTTCGGCGAGCCCGGCGTCGGCCAGCGCGAGCGTGGCGCCGCTGTGGGTCAGCAGCCGCGCGACCTCCGCGCTCCGCAGCTTGTGGTTGACCGGCACCAGCGTGGCTCCCGCGTACCAGGCGCCGAAGGCGGCGATGACGAAGGCGGGCGTGTTGTACGTCATGACCGCGAGCCGGTCGCCGGGGCCGAGGCCGGCGTCGCGCAGCACGGCCGCGGCACGCCGCACGTCCGCCGCCAGCCGGGCGTACGTCCAGCGCCGGTCGCCGTAGACCAGCGCTTCCTTGCCGGGGGCCTTGCGGACCGCGCTGTCCAGCATGGCGCTGAGGTGCATCCCGTACTCC
The DNA here is from genome assembly GCF_040628575.1 of Streptomyces sp. NPDC006393. Lineage (NCBI taxonomy): Bacteria > Bacillati > Actinomycetota > Actinomycetes > Kitasatosporales > Streptomycetaceae > Streptomyces > Streptomyces sp. NPDC006393. Next base: position 136,963 of record NZ_JBEXZD010000002.1, on the reverse strand, counting down.
ATGATCGTTTCTGGCCAGTGCACCGACGCTCTGGCGCTAAGGTCTGAACGATGATTCACTGCTTCCATGGCATACCGCAAGACCCCCGCCGAGCTGGAACGCCTCAGCAGCGCCCGGGAGCATCTGGTGGAGCAGGCCACCAACGTGGTGGCTGAGGTGGGCTGGGCCCAGGCGTCCGTGAACGCCGTCGCCGCCGCGGCCGGTATCGCGGCCGGTTCGGTGTACCAGCACTTCCCGTCCAAGGCGGCGCTGGCCGTCGAGGTCTTCCGGCGCGCGTCCGGCCGGGAGGTCGAGGTGATCGGCGAGGTGCTGCGCAGCCCCGGCGATCCCGTGGAGCGCCTCGCCCGCGGCGTCGAGGTGTTCGCCCGGCGCTCCTTCGAGCGGCGCGGCCTGGCGTACGCGCTGCTCGCCGCCCCGGCCGAGCCCGCCGTGGGCGCGGAGCGGCTGGAGTTCCGCCACCGCTACCGCGAGCTGTTCGCCGAGGTCGTGCGGGAGGGGGTGGCCGCGGGCGCGCTGCCGCCGCAGGACGCACAGGTCACCGCCGCCGCGCTGACCGGCGCCATCGGCGAGGTGCTGGTCGACCCGCTGGGCGCGCCGGACGACGACTCCGTCGAGCAGCTGATCGCCGAGCTGATCGCGATGTCCCTGCGCTGCGCGGGCGCCGCCCCGGAGCGTTCGAGCGAGCTCCCGGCCTGAGCCCTCAGCCGAGTTTTCGACGATGACGACGATGAACCCGAAGGACTGAGCATGACCATCACCGACGGCCCCGCCCCGCACAGCAACCCCACCGCCCGCACCCACGAGGTCACCAACCAGGCGCCCCCGCTCGTCGGCCACGACCCCGCCGACGACGCGGTGCTGCTGGAGGGCGTACGCCGGGAGGGCGCTGCCTGGCACGTGGACGAGCTGCACCGCCTCGGCCGCGTCGTCGGCAGCGAGGAGGCCCGCCGGTGGGCGGACCAGGCCAACCGCTTCGAGCCGGAGCTGCGCACCCACGACCGCTACGGCAACCGCGTCGACGAGGTGGACTTCCACCCGGCGTACCACTCGCTGATGCGGACCACGGTGGGCGCGGGCGCCGCCGGCTCCGCCTGGGCCGACGAGCGGCCGGGCGCCCACGTGGCCCGCGCGGCGACGTTCATGGTCGCGACGATGCTGGAGCAGGGCCACATGTGCCCCGTCTCCATGACGTACGCCGTCGTCCCGGCGCTGCGCCACTCCCCCGAACTCGCCAAGGAGTACGAGCCGCTGCTCACCAGCCGCGTCTACGACCCCGGACTGCGCGCCCCGCACACCAAGCGCGGTCTGCTCGCCGGGATGGGCATGACGGAGAAGCAGGGCGGCACCGACGTACGCGCCAACACCACCACCGCCGCCGAACGGCCCGACGGCACCTGGCGGCTGCGCGGCCACAAGTGGTTCACCAGCGCCCCGATGAACGATCTCTTCCTGGTCCTGGCGCAGGCCCCCGGCGGCCTCTCCTGCTTCCTGGTCCCCCGCGTGCTGCCCGACGGCAGCCGCAACACCTTCCGCATCCAGCGCCTGAAGGACAAGCTCGGCAACCGCTCGAACGCCTCCAGCGAGCCCGAGTTCGACGACACCGTGGCCTGGCTGGTCGGCGACGAGGGCAAGGGTGTGCGCACCATCATCGACATGGTGACGATGACGCGCCTGGACTGCGTCCTCGGCTCGGCGGGCCACATCCGCGAGGCCCTGGCGCAGGCCGCCCACCACACCCGCCACCGCTCGGTGTTCGGCGCCAAGCTGATCGACCAGCCGCTGATGCGCAACGTCCTGGCCGACCTGGGCCTGGAGTCGGAGGCCGCGACCACGCTCGGCCTGCGCCTGGCCGGCGCCGCCGACCGGGCCCAGCGCGGTGACACCGACGAGCGCGCCTTCCTGCGCCTGGCCACCGCCGTCTCCAAGTACTGGGTGTGCAAGCGCCAGCCCGCCATCGTGGCCGAGGCCCTGGAGTGCCTCGGCGGCAACGGTTATGACGAGGCGTCAGGGATGCCGCGCCTGTACCGCGAGGCGCCGCTCAACGGCATCTGGGAGGGGTCGGGGAACGTCAACGCCCTCGACATGCTGCGCGCCCTGACCCGCGAGCCGCAGTCCCTGGAGGCGTTCCGCACGGAGATCGATGCGGCGTCCGGCGCGGACCGCCGACTCGACGCCGCCTGGCGGGAGTTGAAGGAACAGCTGGTCCTCACCGAGGACGCCCCACTGCGCGCCCGCCGCGTCATCGAGCGCGCGGCCCTCGTCCTGCAGGGCTCCCTCCTCGTACGCCACGCACCGGCCGCGGTCGCGGACGCGTTCTGCGCCTCCCGCCTGGCCGGCGACCAGGGCCTCGCCTTCGGGACGCTGCCTCCCGGGACGGACTTCGCGGGACTGCTCGCACGTCTGCCCCACTGACCGTCCGGCCCCAGCGGGCCCGCCTCCTCCAGGAGCGGGCCCTCGCCGTTCCCGAGGACACCGCCTCTCACGCGTCGTTCGTGAGTACGCCGCCCTCACGGGTCCCGTGAGCACCCGTCCCTCACGTCGACTCCCGTACCACCAGTCGGCAGGGCACGGTGTGCACCCCGGGGGTCGCGTCGGCGTCGTCGATGGCCCGCAGCAGTTGGAGGGCCGCCACCCGGCCGATCTCCGCGAGGTTCATGTCGATCGTGGTGAGCGGCGGGCGGCTGGCCAGGGCCATCGTGTCCCAGTTGTCGTAGCCGATGACCGCGATGTCCTCGGGCACGCTCGCGCCGCGTTCCCGCAGCGCGTCGGTGACGCCGCGCGCGATCTGGTCGTTGCCGCAGAGGAAGGCGTCGGTGTCGGGCGCGGTGCGCAGGACCGCGTCGGCGGCGCGCCGGCCCCAGGCTCGTTCCACTCTCCGAAGTGGACCCGGCCGGTGGACGGCGACAGTCCGGCGGCGCTCAGGCGTCCCACCGCGTGGCGGGCGCGGTCGCGGGCCGCCGCCTGGTGTTCCGGCCCGGTGACGTGCGCGACGCGGGTGCGCCCGGTGGACAGCAGGTGCTCCACGGCGAGCCGGGCGCCGCCCCGGTCGTCCGTGACGACCGATGTGTCGGCGGCGTCGGTCGAGGGCGAGAGGGCGTAGACCACGGGGACCGACTCCAGGCCCGTGATACCGGTCAGCGGCAGGCGCGGGTCCGTGCGGCGGCCCGTGACGATGATGCGGCGAGACCTGCGCCGCCACCATCGCCTCCGTCCAGTGGAGCCGGTACATGGCCCTGCTCACCGGCGAGGCCCGCTACAGCGACCTGATCGAACGCACCCTGTACAACGGCTTCCTGGCCGGGGTATCGCTGGACGGCGAGCGCTGGCTGTACGTCAACCCGCTCCAGGTCCGTGACGGCCACACCGATCCCGGCGGCGACCAGTCCGCCCGGCGCACCCGCTGGTTCCGCTGCGCCTGCTGCCCGCCCAATGTCATGCGGCTGCCGGCCTCCCTGCCGCACTACCTCGCCACCACCGACGACGACGGTCTCCAGATCCACCAGTACGTCACCGGCCGCTACTTGGGCGACGGCGTCGCCGTCCGCCGCGCGACCGGCCACCCCTGGCACGGCACGCTCGCCTTCACCGTCGAGGAGTCCCCGGCCGACCGGCCCTGGACTCTGTCCCTCCGTATCCCGCGGTGGTGCCGGGACGTACGTGTCCGGTGCGGCGAGGAGGCGTACGACGGCCCCGTGGCGATCGAGCGCGGCCCGCTCGTGTACTGCCTGGAGCAGGCCGACCACCCCGGTGGCGGCCTGGACGACATCGTCGTCGACACCACCCGCCCCCTCGCCGTGCGGCACCGCCCGGACCTGCTCGGCGGCGTCACCACGGTGGGGGCCACCGGACACCGGCGCTGCGTCCCGCAGCCGGGCTGGTGGCCGTTCACGCCATACCCCGAGGCAGCCCAGGTGGCCCGGGCGGCCCAGGAGACCCAGGGGGACCCCGTCGAACTGACGGCCGTCCCCATTGGGGTGCACGGGAAGCTGATGCGGCGGTTGCCGGCCGACCTCCGCGACCGTACGGAGCGTAGCCCTGGCGTTCCCGTGCCCCCGCTCGCCCGTCGCCTCAGTAAGGGCCGTTGACGTTGTCGATCGAACCGTAGCGGTGGTAGGCGTAGTTGCACGCGGCCGTGATGTTGGCGACCGGGTCGTAGATGTCCCACGACGTGCCCGGCACGTGGTACGCGGTGAAGGTCGGGTCGATGACCTGGAGGAGGCCCTTCGACGGGGTGCCCTTCGCGGCGTTGGAGTCCCAGAGGTTGATGGCCTTCGGGTTGCCGGAGGACTCGCGCATGATGTTGCGGTGGATGCCGTTGTACGTGCCCGGGATCCCGTTGGCCGCCATGACGGCCAGCGAGTGCCTGATCCAGCCGTCCAGGTTGTCGGGGTAGGTCGCCTGGCTGGTCGAGGCGGGCGCGGCCTTTGCGACCGTGGAAGATCCGGTCTTCGCGGCGGTGGCGGACGGGGTTTTGGCGGCCGCGGCGGATGCGGTCTTGGCGGCCCCGGCGGATGCGGCCTTGGCGGCCGTGGAAGATCCCTCGGGCAGGGTCAGAACCTGGCCCGGGTAAATGACGTAGGGGCGGGCGAGGTGGTTGGCCGCTGCGATGGCCTGCCAGCCACCCGGCACGTCGAGGGATCGGGCGATCGCGGCCAGGTGGTCGCCGGGCTGGACGACATAGGTGGTCGCGCCGGTGGACGAGACGGCCGGAGCGGCCTCTGCGGCCTGGGCGGCCTCGGCCGAGCCGAGCGTGGCCGTGCACGCCAGGGCGAACGAGCCGGCGATGACGGCGCTGCCGGCGGAGAGACGACGGGCTCGGCGCGGGCGGTGGGCGGCATGTCTGGGCATGGTGCGGTCCTTGGGTCCATGGATTGCATGGCCCGCAGTTGCCGATCCCCCTCGACAATTCACATCGCATTTCGTTTGCGGTGCGCTGCGGCGGGGACATTGTTAGCCGCGGATCAATAAGTCGACAATCACCGTCTTTACTAAGCGGGATAGTTGCGGAAGGGTGCCGACCGGGGATTTGCGCTGCAAGTTGCGCCAGTTAAGGAACTATTCCCTCACTAGGCCGGATCGTAAGTGAATTGCGTCACCCCGATCAACGGGGATTCCGGCCAGCGGGGGACGACGAAGACCCTTTTCTTGGACGTTCACCAGCATTTCGGGCAAACCGGTCAACTGATGAAATGCCCCCTATATTCCCACTTCTGGATTTGGGGCACTGAAATCTCTACGCCGGGCCGTGCCCGTCGAGGAGGCGCAGCAGCACAGCTGCCTCCGCGCGCAGCCGCGCGACCCGCTCGGCGTGCGCGGGTACCGTCAACTGTGCTGCGGCTTCCAGTCGTTCGGTGGCCTCGGCCCGCACGATCTCCACCACACCGCGCTCGCTCAGCTCACGCCGCGCCGCCTCGGTGGCGCCGGGCCCCACCGGTGACTGTTCGAGGGCCAGTCCGCGCGATGCGGCTTCGTCCACCGGCACCGCCTCCGCGTTGTCCAGCGCGGCGAGCGTCGCGCGCAGGGCGCTCACCGCGGCCTTGTCGCGGGCGCGCATCGCTTCCGGAAGGGCTTGACGCATGCGAAGACGGAGGGACATGCGGGGACCCTACGGCGGCGCCCCGCGTCCCACAACGGAATATCGCTCAACTGCCTCCGAAGATTCCCCGGTTGTCCTCCGCCCAGGCACGGAAGGTGCGCGCCGGCCGGCCCAGCACCTCCGGCACGTCGTCGGTGACCACCGCGTTGCCGCCGTCGCGGACGAACGCCACACCGGCCAGCACGCCGTCCGCCCGATCCCCCTCCATGCCCCAGGCGGTACGAAGGAACGCGCGGGTCTCGTCCGGCGACAGGTCCCGAGTGGGCACGGGGCGGCCCAGAACCGCGGCGAGCACGGCGGCCTGACCGGGAACGCTGATCGCCTCCGGCCCCGTCAGGGTGTACGTGCGCCCCGCGTGCACGCTCTCGACCAGGGCCCGGACCGCGACGGCGGCCACGTCACGGGGGTCGATCACACCCGAGGCCCCGTCTCCGGTCAGGTTGGGCACCGGCTCGCCGGCCCGGAGTGCCGGGACCCAGCTCAGTGTGTTGGAGGCGAACGACGACGGCCGCAGTACCGTCCATGCGGCCCCGCTCTCCCGCACGGCCCGCTCGCCCTTCAGGTGCCAGAGCGCGGAGGGACCGGAAGCGCCCTCGCCGGTGCCGATCGCGGACAGCTTCACCAGCCGGCCCACGCCCGCGGCGCCGGCCGCCGCGACCAGCGCGGCGTCCTGACCCTCGTCGGGGCCGGGCGGCCGGAGCAGGAAAGCGGCCGTCACCCCCGTGAGCGCCGCTTCCAGGGAGCCCGGGTCGCGGTAGTCCCCGCGCACCACCTCCACCCCGGCGGGCACGCGCGCCTTCGCCGGGTCGCGGGTGAGGGCGCGCACCTTCTCACCGCGCGCGGCCAGCTGTCGTACGACGTCACTCCCGATGGTGCCCGTGGCACCCGTCACCAGAATCATGACGTCCACGGTGGCCCGCCCGCCGCGCCGGGCTCTTGGAAATTCCGGCACGGCCGGCCCGCCGGAACGGCGGTGCGGGGCGCTTACCGTGGAAGCGTGCCGTACACCACAACCGAGCAACCGCCGACCGCGCCCGAGGTGCTGCGCCCCTGGATCAGTGGGGTGCGGACCCTGTCCTTCACCGGGCCGCCCGAGGAGACGTTCGTCCGGCTGCCCGAGGCGGCGACCAAGGTGGTGCTGCGGGTCACGGCGGACGGACGGCGTGACGTGCTGGCCGTCGGGCCGCGGGTGCGGGCCACGTACCACGAGGGCAAGGCCCGCGTCTCGTGCGTGGAGCTGTGCCTCGCGCCGGGTACGGCGCTGCCCCTGCTGGGCGTGCCGGCCGCCGGGCTGGTCGGCCGGGTGGTGGCGCTGGACGGGCTGCCGGCCGGGGCGGCCCGCCGGCTCGCGGCCGAGCTGCGGTGGCTGGATCCGCGGGAGGCGCTGCCGCACCTCGCCGAGGTGCTGCCCGGCCTGTTGGCCGACGCGGTGGATCCGTCCCGGGCGGCGCTGCTGCGGGCGGGCGTGGACGCGTTGTCGGTACGGCTGGACCGGGCACCGGTGCAGGTGAGGAACGTCGCCCGCGAACTGGCCGTCAGCGAGCGGCAGTTGCGGAACCTGTTCGCGGAGGGCGTCGGGGTCTCCCCCAAGCACTACGCCCGTATCGACCGCGTCCGCACGGTCGTCACCCGCGCGGCGGACGCCCGCTGGTCCGAACTCGCCGCCGCGACCGGCTACTTCGATCAATCGCACATGACGTCCGACTTCCGGTCCCTGATGGGCGTCCCGCCCCGCTCGTACTTCGCGGGCCGGCTGCCCGCACTCAGCCCCTGCCAGGCCGGACCGCGCACCTGAATTCGGATGCGGGCGCCGCCGGTGGCTGCCATGCTCCGGTCCCATGCCCGCACGACCGACCGCACGACGCGTCAAGCCCAGCCGCTGCATCTCCGTCGACATCGAGGCCGACGGGCCGATCCCGGGGCCCTACTCGATGCTGAGCCTCGGCGCGGCCGTGGCCGGCACCCAGGACGCCGACGGCTTCACGCCGGCGGACCCGGAGGAGCACACCTTCTACCGCGAACTACGGCCCATCTCCTCCGACTTCGTCCCGGAGGCGCTGGCGGTGAGCGGCCTGGACCGGGACCGGCTGACGGCCGAGGGCGCCGAACCCGCGGTCGCGCTCGCCGAGTTCAGCACATGGGTGCGCGAGGTGAGCGTCGGCGCGCAACCGGTGATGTGCGGCTATCCGGCGTCGTACGACTGGACGTTCCTGTACTGGTACCTGATCCGTTTCACCGGCGAGAGCCCCTTCGGGCACTCCGGTTGCCTCGACATGAAGACGCTGTACGCCACCAAGGCCGGGCTGCCGTTGCGGGCGGTGGCCAAGGGCACGATGCCACGACACCTGCTGTCCCGGCGCCGGCACACCCACCACGCCCTGGACGACGCCATCGAGCAGGCGGAACTGCTGGCGAACCTCCTGGCGTGGCCGGGCCCCGGCCGCCAAATCGGTGTCGCGGACGGCTCGGTGGCGGGATCATGGGCCGGTGCACCGACCACCTGCAACCGCTGAGGAATCACCCGCCATGCCGACGCCCGCCGACCCCACGGTCCTCCATCCGATGCCCGAGCAGCCGCGGGTGGTCCTGCTCAAGCCGCTGGTGAAGTCCCCGCTGATCGAGGTCGGTGAGTACTCCTACTACGACGACCCGGACGACGCGACCGCGTTCGAGACGCGCAATGTGCTCTACCACTACGGACCGGAAAAGCTGATCATCGGCAAGTTCTGCGCGCTGGGCACAGGCGTTCGGTTCATCATGAACGGCGCCAACCACCGTATGGACGGCCCCTCGACCTTCCCCTTCCCCACCATGGGAGGCTCCTGGTCGGAACACTTCGACCTGCTCACCGGACTGCCCCACCGCGGGGACACCATCGTGGGCAACGACGTGTGGTTCGGCCACGGCACGACGGTGATGCCCGGCGTACGGATCGGACACGGCGCGATCATCGGCACCGGCGCCGTGGTCACCCGCGACGTACCCGACTACGGCATCGTCGGCGGCAACCCGGCCGGCCTCATCCGCACCCGCTACGACGCCCGGGAGATCGCCCGGCTCCTGGCCGTGGCCTGGTGGGACTGGCCCGCGGAGCACATCACCGAGCACGTGCGGACGATCATGTCGGGCAGCATCGCCGATCTGGAGGCCGCCGCCCCCGACGCCCCGTGTGCGTGAGGCGCGAGACCAGAGTTCCCGCGTGGGCGCGACGTCGCGCACGGCGCCGCCGCCGCAGGATGGCCGTGCCCCCGCGGCGAAGCACAGGCCACGCAGAGGCAACGGCAAGCGCGGTGGCCCGCACCGCGGCACGTGGATGTCCGCTGAAGCCGGGCCCGTTGCGCACATCGCTGTGGCCGACGCACTCGTGGAAGCCGTCACAGGCGGCGCATTCCATGGACACGGGGGACAGCGGCACCCACGATGGGGTGCATGCTGAGCACCCTCCTCGCCTTTCTCGGCGCCTGCACACTGGTCGCGGCCTCGCCGGGCCCGAGCACCATGCTGATCATCCGGCAGTCCCTGCGCAGCAGGCGCGCCGGTTTTCTCACCGTGCTGGGCAACGAGACGGGCGTGTTCATCTGGGGGGTGGTCGCCGCACTGGGGCTCACCGCACTGCTCATGGCCTCCCGGTTGGCGTACGACATCATGCGGATCGCCGGCGCCGTGACTCTGGTCGCCTTCGGCGTCAAGGCGCTGCTGGACGCCCGTCGAGGGCATCGAGAGGAGGACGACGAGGAGGCAACGTCCGTGCGCCCAGGGTGGACCTCGTACCGCTCGGGCCTGCTGCTGAACCTGGCCAACCCCAAGGCCGCGGTGTTCGCGATGTCCTTCCTCCCGCAGTTCGTGCCCTCGGGCGCACCCCATCTCCCCACCATGATCGCCCTGGCGGCGGTCTGGGCGATCTTCGAGGTCGGCTACTACGGGCTGTACGTGTGGTTCGTCGGCCGGTTGAAGACGGTCATCTCCCGAGCCGGGGTCCGCAGGCGCCTCGAGCAGGTCTCCGGCGGTGTGCTGCTCCTCCTCGGCGTTCGAATGGCCCTCGAGGGCTGACGCGGGCCGTGTCGGCCGGCCTTCGGCCGGCCGGTCCACCCGGCGGGAAGCGGGCCGTGGATACCGGGCGATGACCCGAACCGCTACCACCGTCTGCTCCAGCCGGCCGGACAGGACGAGTGGTGGATCGGCGGCGACGGCGGCGGGTCCCCGGCTCTCAGAAGGCTCAGTCGATACAGAACTCGTTGCCCTCGATGTCCAGCATCGGGATGCACGACTCGTTCTCCTCGTCGGCGTACAGCGTTCGCACATGGGTGGCGCCGAGCGCGACCAGTCGCGCGCACTCGGCTTCGAGCGTGGCGAGGCGCTCGTCCCCCACCAGCCCGGTGCCGACCCGGACGTCGAGATGCACCCGATTCTTGACGATCTTGCCTTCGGGGACGCGCTGGAAGTACAGGCGCGGGCCCACGCCTGAGGGATCGACGCAGGCGAACCACGAACCCCGCTCCTCAGGAGGCAGGGTGCCGTTGAAATCGTCCCAGGTGGCGAACCCCTCCGGTGGCGGCGGTACGACGTACCCCAGCACCTCGCACCAGAAACGAGCGAGGCGCTCAGGTTCCGCGCAGTCAAAGGTGACTTGGAACTTCTTGATCACTGACATCGGCGCACCATAGCAGGCGGACTCCGCCGCTCATTTCCCGGACAGTCCGCGAGAACGACGTGACCGTGGCGAGGGAGCGTTCGTCCTCGAAGCCCACCTGGCGCCGCCGTCACGGCATACCCCAAGCTGGCCCTCATGGATTGGTTGCCACTGCTCTCCACCCTGGCCGGGGCCGCGATCGGCATCGTCGCTACGCTCATCGCCGATCGGAACCGGTGGAAGCACGAGGATGTCAAAGAGGTTCTTCGGCTGCGGCTCGACATCTACACGCAGTACACCACCACCGTGAAGGTCCTCGGTGAGACCCTGCGGGCCTTGGCCGAGCGAGAACACCCTTCCGACGACGAACGGAAGCTCGCGCTGCGCGAGGCCTTCCGGGATTCGGGCATAGCCATCGCGTCGGAACGGATGTGGCTCATCGCGCCCCAACCCGTCGTCAAGGCCTCCAACAGCGTGTTCCACTGCCTGCGACGCATCTGCGACGGCTACGTCGACGGCATCGCCGTCAGCAGTCCGGAGGATCGCGCCCGCTGGGAGGCACGCGGCAAGGCAGCCGCCAAGATGCGCAAGCTCATGCGTGAAGATCTCGGCGTCGGCCCACTCACCGAACGCTACGGCCCCCTTCTCAACGACACCGACAACCCCGCCACGCAGTGATCGTGGCCCTGACGCCAACGTCATGAAATGGCAGACCTGGAACGGTCCTCTGGTCCGTAGCCGGATCAGGAGCGCAGGGTGACGCCGAAACGGGTCCTCATCCGCCGCAGTTCCCACAGCGAGACAGCGGTCACCGACAGCGGCCCGCCCAGCGTGGAGCAGAACTGGACGATGGGCGGGCCCGCCGGCATGCCGTCGCCGATCAGGCTGAAGGCCGCGAACACCCACACCAGCGTGAGAGTGAGGACGGGCGGCAGCATCGGGTGGACCTGGGCACTGTTGAAGGCGCTGCGGGCCGAGTACAGCGACGCCATGAAGAAGAAGGGAAAACCCCACACGATCACGATCAGCGAGGCGACCGCCAGTACGTACTCCCACCAGCTCTTCCCGTCGTCGGCGTCGACCAGCAGGGCCGTCGGGACGAGGATTCCGCCCATCACGACCAATGTCAGCACGTACCAGCCGACCGCCTTGAGCGGAGCGCGCAGCCGGGAGCGCAGATGCGGCCGCAGGTGTGGGGGTGCGTAGTAGATGAATCCGATGATGACCAGGGGCGCGGCGATGATCAGCACGAACGGGGCGACGAAGAGTTGGGCGGCACCGCCGTACGCCGCGTCCTCCCAGCGGTTCGGGTCCACGTTGTAGGCGAGGATCAGGGCGATGGTGGCGGCGGCACCGAGCACCGTGCGGGCCAGTTGGACGCGGTCCACGGTGCGGTCCTCGATCCGGCCGTCGCCCTCCTGCGCGAAGAGTCTGGTGGCAACGCGGTGCGCGGAGCGCAGGATCGCGCCGACGAGCCCGAAGCGAGAGCCGAACGACAGGCAGCCGCGGCGGCGCCGGGCGGCGGGCCTCGTGGGCTGGGGGCCGTAGGGGTACGGAGGCTGGTTCGGGTAGGGGTACGGGCCCGGATTCGGTGGTGGCGGACCGTACGGGGCGCCCTGCGGCGGACCGTACGGGCCACCCTGCGGCGGTCCGTAGGGAGCGCCCCAGCCGCCCTGGCCTCCCGGTCCGTTGCCGTGGCCCCCCGGTCCGTTGCCGCCGGGCCCACCCGGGCCGTTTCCCGGCCCCCATCCCCCCGTAGCCATGCCACTCCCCGTTCGCTTTCCACCAGTTGGTGTATGTCCTGCGGTGCCAGGCGCAGTGTAGTGGCAGATCAGCTGCCGAAAGCTCCCCGACGGGAACTGGCGCCCGTCGAGGAGCGGAGCCTCAGCCGTTCCTGAAGCGGCGGGCCGCGGCCACGAGTCCGGCAGGCAGAGCGGGCCCCGCACATGCGTGGTCGACCAGCAGGTCCCGGTAGGAGTCGTTCGGCAGATTCGGCGCCAGTTCGATGAGTTCGCTCAGGTCGGCAGGGGATCCGGTGAGCCGTGCCCGGTAGGCGGCCCCGGCCGCGCGGAGGGTGGGCTCAGCCGGTTCGTGCCGCATTCCCCGCTCGATCAGCCGGACCGCGGCGGCGAAGTCGCCCTGTTCGGCGTGTACATCGGCCAGGTCGAGGTGGAGGGACCAGTTGGACGGGTCCAGGGCAAGAGCGCGCTCGAACGCCGACACGGTCTGCTCAGGCTCGCCCAGCTTGCGCCACGTCCCGGCTCGCACGACTTCCGTCAGCATGATCGGCTCGATGGAGTCCGCCTGGTCACACAGGGCGAACGACGCATCGGTGCGGCCGCATGCGCGCAGCAGGATCGCCATCTTGGCCAGTGCCTCCGGCACCGGCCGGCGGGCAGAGACCACGTCGATGACGCGGAACCAGGGCCGGAACCGTTCCCGCATGCTTTCGGTGTCCAGCGGACGGCCGTGGTCCATCGTCCGCATCGCGGCCTCGGCCAGGGCGTCGGCACTCACCCCACCGAGAAACCTTTCATCGCCGAACCAGGGGGCCTTGGCCCATGCGATGTCGGGTCGCACACCCGTGACCGATCCGATCGCGAGCGCCGCGCCGTCCATGTCGCCGTCGAGGAAGCTGACGTACGACCGCGCCAGTACCGTCCTCAAGGTGCTGGACGCCTGAACGACCTCGGCCAGCTCCGACGGCTTGTCCGTCCAGAACTCGGCCAGTACCTCGTAGGGCTCCGGGTTGTCGGGCGCGGAGGCGATGGCATCCGCCAGACAGCGGACGGCTGCCGCTGGGCTGCCACCGCAGTGCGCCATCACCCGTGCGAGCCCTACTCCGGCTGCCACCGCTCGATTCGTCGCCGCTCGATTCGTCACCGCCCGAGGCTATCCCCGCGGACAGGGCGTGCGGGAAGCGCCCTGTGGCGAGCGGTTCGTCGTGCGCGGGCCCACTTCCGTGTTCAGCGGGCCCGTCCCGGTCCGGCGGACCCATCCCGGTCCGGCCGACCCACATTCCGGTTCAGTCGTGCGAGCGTTCCGCAGCGGCGTACCGGGGCGCCAACGTGGCACCGGAGCCGTTGCGCAGGGCGAGTTCCGCGTCGGTCAGCCAGGTCACGGCCTCGGGGTCGGACATGCCGGGCACGCACACCACTTCCCCGGTTTCCAGCGCGGCCAGGGAGGCGGTGACCACGTCGGCGGCAGGCATTCCACCCTCGTCGTGGACCCGGGCTTCCCCGGGAACGGGCGCCTCACCCGTGCCGAGGTGGAACTCGGTGGCGGTGAGCCCGGGACAGAGGACCTGGACGTGCACCGGCGTGCCGGCCAGTTCGGCGGCGAGGGTCCTGCTGAACGCCACCATGTAGCCCTTGGTGCCCCCGTAGACGGCCCGGTGCGGGAGGGGACCGGGCGGCAGGGCTCCGGCGAACGCCAGGAGCGAGGCGACGTTGACGACCGCGCCACGGCCGTGCGCCACCATGCGGGGGACGGCCGCGCGGGTCAGCACCGTCGGCGCCACGACGTTCACGTCGATCACCTGGGTGAGCAGGGCGGGACCGGCTTCGGCGAAGGGCCCGTAGCCGTTGATTCCGGCGTTGTTCACCAGCAGCGCCACGTCGTCGGCGGCGACCCGGTCCGCGACCCGGGCGAGGTCCGGCGACCGGGCGAGATCGGCCACCATCGACTCGACCGCGACCCCGGTCTGCTCACGCAGCCGTTCCGCCAGGGCGTCGAGCCGCTCGGCACGCCGGGCGACCAGCACCAGGTCCCAGCCCCGCCGGGCCAGCCGGGTGGCGTACTCGGCGCCGATGCCGGACGACGCTCCGGTCACCACGGCCGTACCCGCCGTCTCCTCGGATGCCGCCGTCTCCTCGGATGCCATGTGCCAGGCCCTCTGCTCGATGGCCCGCGTCCGGCGGGCCGTACCGGAAACCCCCTCCTTGATCGCCGTGGCCGGGTTTCCCGTCGTCGCCAGGCGAAACCCCCGTCGGTCCGCCCGTCCAAGGCAGCTGGTTCGCTCGCCGGGCGACGGGGGTACCCGTGGCTCGCCACAGGTCCGACAGCACTTTCGGACCCCTGACCCCGAGCGCAGCAGGCCGAGCGTCGGCCCGACCGAGGAGGAATTGATGGACCACGCGCGGGTCCCCGTGCTGGAGGCGTTGCAGGAGTTCCGGCGCCGCGGCGATGTCGTCTACGGTCCACCCGGACACAAACAGGGACGGGGCGCGGATCCGCGGGTGGTGGACGTCGTCGGACTCGACGTGTTCCGCTCCGACGTCCTGGCCCTCAACGGGCTGGACGACCGCCGTGAGTCCCAGGGCGTGCTCAGCCATGCCCAGGATCTCATGGCGGACGCGGTCGGCGCGGAGCAGGCGTTCTTCTCCACGTGCGGCAGTTCCCTGTCGGTGAAGACGGCCATGCTGGCCGTTGCCGGTCCCGGCGAGAAGCTGCTGCTCTCCCGCAACGCGCACAAGTCCGTGATCGCGGCCGTCGTGGTCAACGGCGTCGAACCGATCTGGGTGCACCCCAAGTTCGACACCGAGCGGCACATCGCCCACCCGCCGGAGCCCGACGACGTACGCGACCGGCTGCGCGAACACCCGGACGCCAAGGGCATGCTGCTGATCACTCCCACCGAGTGGGGGACGTGCGCCGACATCCGGGGCGTGGCACGCGTCTGCCACGAGTTCGGCGTGCCCCTCATCGTCGACGAGGCATGGGGCGCCCATCTGCCGTTCCACCCCGACCTGCCGCCCTGGGGCATGGACGCCGGAGCCGACCTGGTCGTGACCAGCGTGCACAAGATGGGCGGCGCCATCGAGCAGAGTTCCGTCTTCCACCTCCAGTACGACCGGGTGTCGCCGGAGGCCCTCAAGCAGCGGGAGGACCTGCTCGGCACCACCAGCGCCTCCAGCCTGGTGTACGCGACCCTCGACGGCTGGCGCCGCCAGATGGTCGAACAGGGGCACGACCTCCTGGACACCGCGCTGCGCCGCGCCGAACGCATCCGGGGCGCGGCCGGTGACCTGCCCGGTCTGCGGCCCATGGGGCAGGAGGTCGTCGAGGAGGGGCTCGCGGCCTCCTTCGATCCACTGAAGATCGTGATCGACGTGCGGGAGCTCGGCATCAGCGGCATGCAGGCCGCCGAGTGGCTACGGGCCCACCGGCACGTCGACGTCGGCGGCTCCGACACCTGCCGTATCAGCGCCTCGATCACCCACGCCGACGACGACGAAACCGAGAAGGTCCTGTTGGACGCCCTGCGGGCGCTCGTCGACGGAGCCGACTCCATCGAACGGCGACCACTCGTCCACCTGCCCGCCCCCTCGGCTCTGGAGCTGGAACAGGCCATGCTGCCGCGCGAGGCGTTCTTCGCCGAGGTCGAGCATGTCCGGGCGGAGAGTGCCGCGGGACGCATCGCGGCCGAGATGATCAGTCCCTACCCTCCGGGCGTTCCCGTGATCGCACCCGGCGAGGTGATCACCGAAGAGGTCCTCGCCTACCTGCGCACCGGCGCCGATCACGGCGTTCTCGTCCCGGACGCGGCCGACCCGTCGGTCCGGACGCTGCGCGTGGTGGCGCGGAACCGACAGCCTGCCTGACACACGCCCCGGCACCCTCGGCATGGCCCGTCCGTCATTGTCCTCGCACCGAGCGGCGGCGTCGGGCGGTCCCGTCCCGGTCCTGCGGCCCGCCGCCCGGCCTCTTCTCCTGGCGTGAGTGGGTCATCCGGGGCTTGTGAGGGCGGTTGCGGCCGTTGCGGGGAGAAGGCCTGCGGCCTGGAGGCGGGTCGAGCGCTCGGCGAGCAGGACTCGGGCGAGCAGCGCCGTGGCTGCGGGACAGAGGGCGGTGATCACGGCCACCACGGTGAGTCGGCCGTGTCCGGCGGCGGTGAGAAACAGCAGGTTGGCGACGCCGCTAAGGAGGCCGGCCACCGCGGTGGGCAGCGCTGCCGGGCGCCAGTCCGCTTCCCACAGTCGCGGTCGGCACGCGAACGGGAGACGAGCAGCAGGGCTGCCGCTTGGCCGGGAACAAGCGGCCAGGCGCCAGAGGCGGTGCCCGCGCGGTCCAGGGCGACGAACGGCACCGAGCATCCGGCACCGGCGACCATCCCGTTCCGGATGGCCGGCGGCCGCCGGGCGATCGAGGAGTGCTTCGTGCGACACGAGGCTGCTTGAGCTGAGTGAACTCACCGAGAGGAGGTTCCGTTGAGGAAGGTGTAGTTCCGGGCCAGTGTTCAGGGCCTGTCCCCGCCCCGGCGTGCGTTCCTGGTAACGGGAGGGTGCGAAGCCCGGGGGGAAAGCCCAAGGACTCCTGTTCCATCCGGGAGTTACAGGCAAGGGGAATGAGTGGACGGGTGAATGCGAATGAACCCTTGGCTATGCCTCGTAACTTCGACCCCCGCCGATGGGATGTTCCAGCGGGGTACAGGACTGGCCGCCGAGAAGCGGCAGGCGCCGGCTGGAGAGAAGCAGTCAGCCGGGAGAACACCGCCGTCCCGGGGTAGAGAGGGCACCCACCCCACTCGCATCTCGCTCATGCAGAACGTGGAAACCCCGCAGGGGTCCTGTTGCCATCGCGCAATGGGTAGGCCGACCGCAAGGAAAGCTCAAATCCCCAGCGGGAACAGGATGACCCAAGAAGCGAATGCCGGTGGCCGAAAGGCAACAGGAAACCGGGACACAACAGCTGGACACTCCACCAGCCGTCCCGCATAACTGGCCGGACAGGGTCCAGGTGACCCGGCCCGAAAGGGTGCTGACGTGGGTCAGGTGAGCCTGTGAAGAGAACGATGACAAGGACGATGGAACTGAAGGACACGTTAGACGCTGTGCCGCCCAGCGGCCCGGTGAACGGACCCGAAGACGAGCTGCTCGACTGGTATGCGATCGACTGGGATGCCGCCGAGGGGAACGTACGTCGTCTGCGCCAGCGTATCTTCGCGGCATCGCAGGCAGGGGACCTGAAGAGGGTCCGCAACTTGCAGAAACTGATGCTCCGCAGCCGCAGTAACACGCTGGTCAGCGTGCGACGGGTGACGGAGATCAACGCTGGCCGCCGGACGGCGGGCATCGACGGCAGAGTCGTGCTCACAAACCCGGGAAAGGCCGAACTGGTCACCTGGGTCCAGCGCAGCTCAGCTCCGTGGAAGCCCAAACCCGCCCGGCGCATCTACATTCCGAAGAGCAATGGAAAGCGGCGTCCCCTCGGAATTCCCGTCATCATTGACAGAGTCTTGCAAGCCAAGACAGTCAATGCACTGGAACCCGAATGGGAAGCCCGGTTCGAGCCGAAGTCCTATGGGTTCAGACCGGGCAGGGGATGTCAGGATGCGATCCAGGCGATATTCACGGTCGCGCACGGGAAGGCCCCGAAGCGGAAGTGGGTACTGGACGCGGATCTGGCAGCGGCATTCGACCGTATCGATCACGTTCACCTCATCGAGATGCTGGGAACCTTTCCCGCGACGGAAATGGTCACCCTATGGCTGAAAGCCGGAGTCATCGAGAAAGAGTGCTTCACCGCCACCGAGGAAGGAACACCTCAAGGCGGCGTGATCAGTCCCCTCCTGCTCAACATTGCTCTCCATGGAATGGAAGAGGCTGCCGGAGTCCGCTATTTCGCCGGCGGATCACACGCCGGTGAAACAAGATCGGGCTCGCCGGTGCTGATCAGATACGCTGACGACCTGCTTGCCTTCGCTCACTCCAGAGTCGAGGCCGAGCAGATCCAGGCGCGGCTGGCCACCTGGTTGAAACCCAGAGGTCTGGTCTTCAACGAGGACAAGACGAGCATCGTCCACCTCAACGAGGGCTGCGATTTCCTGGGCTTCAACATCCGCCGCTACCGCGGCGGGACGGTGCTCCTGATCAAACCCAGCGCGGCAGCCGTGCGACGCATCCGGAAACGGCTGGCCGCCGAAGTCAAGGCCCTGCGAGGGGCCAACGCCGAAGCGGTGATCCACAAGCTCAACCCGATCATCCGGGGATGGGCCGCCTACTACCGGAGCGCGGTGTCCAGCCGCATCTTCCATGCCCTGGACGCCTACGTGTGGAAGCTCGTCTACAAGTGGGCAACTCACACACACCCGAACAAGCCGAAGCACTGGGTCACCGCCCGCTACTTCGGCATGTTCAACAAGGCCAGGCGGGACCGGTGGGTCTTCGGCGACCGCGACAGCGGCCGCTACCTCGCCAAGTTCTCCTGGACCAAGATCGTCCGGCATCAGATGGTCAAGGGCACGTCGTCTGTCGACGACCCAACCCTTGCCGACTACTGGGCCGAACGACGTCGCAAGCACAAGCCAGCACCTGCATACACCCGCGAGCCATCTGGGCTTGCTTGAGCCGTGTGCTCGGACAACGGGCCCGCACGGTTCTGAGGGGGGACCGCTGCAGCAATGCGGCGGTCCTACCCGACCAGGCCGCGAAGAACGAGTGCCGCCTGGCGGAGTACGAGGTCCGCCGCTGCACGCGGAACCTGTCCCGGATCGGCTGCGTCCGAAGAACGAGCCGCCACCGCTTCGCTGTTCTTCCAGGAGGTCGCATGCGCATCAGGGCCACGAACACTGTTGGCCTGCGGGCCGCGGTGGCCGTCGTCGCGCTGGCTGTCTCGGGTTGCGGCAGTCAGCGCGACGGGGACGCCGGTGCTGACGCGGAAGGGGTGGCGCACCACGCCCGGCAAGTAGCCGCGGCGTGGGACAGGTCGACGGCGGCCGACGCGTGGCGTGCCGGCTACCACCCGATGGGTGAGGTGACCCAACAGCCCCGTGGCGGCCTGCGGAGCAAGGCTGATGAGCAGGCGTACCGAGATCACAGCTTCATCCTGCGAGGAGAGTTGCCCGCCACCTGGCCGAGGAATGGCGAGGTGGCCTGGGTCGACGGTGGGTCACTCGAGCGCCCCCTGGCGGGGGCGGAGGATGCGTACAAGTCCCTGTCCAACGGCGGCGCCGGAGGCAAGCCCCACCTGACCGTGATCGGCGCGAAGCTGAGCACCATGAAGCTGGCCACCAGCCGCGGACCAGCCACTGTCCCTGCCTGGCTCTTCACCCTGGACGGCTACACCTCCCCCCTCAAGCGGGCGGCTGTCACCCCGTCGAAACTCCCTTCATCGCCGATCGGCCGAGCGAGTGGTGACGTACCCGTCCAGGCATGGGACGGGCTGGTCGACGTTGCCGGGGACGGGCGATCAGTGACGGTGGTCGCCCTCCACGGTGTCTGCGACGACGACCCGGCGGTGGAGGTGCTGGAAACGCCCTTCAGCGTGGTCCTGTCGTCCTGGGTCAAGCAGCGGAAGGGCGGAGACAACTGCACCAAACAGGCGAAGTTGCAACAAGTGACGGTAGAGCTCGATCGCCCCGTGGGTGACCGCGTTCTCTTGGACGCGAAGACAGGCCAACCGATCCCCTACAACCCGCCGCACGGGCCCTCGCCGAGCTGGAGCTGACAGACAAGCAGCAAGAGCAGGCGCTACTGAAGCCGGTGGCCGGTTCCGCCGGTCATGAGCACCGCGCGACGCCAACTCGGCACCGGCCCGAACCGTCATCCATTGTCAGAGGCATCAGGCACACTGCGCCGTATGAACTCGGTGACCGCGCACGACTACGCCTGGATCCGCACCTCGCCGCTCTTCCGCCACATGATGGAGAGCGGATACACCTTGACACTGATACGGGGGCGGAGCCCGCACGAGGTGCTGCGCGCGATCGAGGCGGAACCGCGTGGCACTGGGGAGGGCACGGCCGGGCTGATCGAGGCGGACGACGCTCACCGTGCCGAGGTGGATCACGACTACTGGGACGAGTCCTACGTCGCGGGCGCCTTCCAGGCTCCGGGCGAGAACGGCGACTGGACAGTTGTCCTCGGATTCGACGGTGGCCTCGGGATGCCGTGTGTGGAGACGCTGTCGGAGGGCGGCCGGGTCGTGGCGCACTCGAGCAACGGCGGCAAGCCCATGCACTTCTTCCACTGGTTCGAGGACGGTGAGCTCCGTACGACGTTCGAGGGCCCCTCGGCGCGCGACGGCAACAGCCCCGATGAACTGGTTCCCCTGTTGCGGGAAGTCGGCTTCCCTCTGACTCCCGAGGGCGAGCACGACGAGAGCGCCCCGGTCGTCGACGGCAAGGCGGCGGTCCTCGCTCTGGCCGAGAGACTCACCGGCATACGTGTCACCGAGTCCCTTCTCCAGGACGCCACGTACGAACTGGGACTCGTCCCCGAACAGCCTGCCGAGGAGTGGACCGGCCTGGTCATCGACATCACCGATGCCCACGGAGAGCGTCTGTACAAGGAATGGACCTACGAGGAGATCGCGGCGGCTTCCGACCGCGCACGGGCGGAGGCGAACGCGCCGGTCGTGATCACCTACAACGAGCCTCTCGCCGAGGATCGTTCGGAGCACGGGACAGGTGAGTAGCGAACGGGCGCGTGGAGGGTGCCCCGGGACACTCGCCGCCCTCTAGTGTCCTGCGCCAGTAGTTGATCGTTAGTTGGTATGTGACTTCTACTGCTGGTGCGTCAGTTCCTCATCGAGGCCCAAACTGAAGCCGTTGCTGCTGTCTGATGACGAGCGGGCGGAGTTGGATCGGTGGGCGCGTCGGGCGACATCGGCCCAGGCTCTGGCTCTGCGCGCGCGGATCGTGCTGGCGTGTGCGGGACCGGAGGTGCCGACGATCGTCGCGGTCGCCCGGGATCTGTGGGAGACCACTGTGCTCGGCCATCGATGCCCGCGACCAGTGGTGGCGTTCTTCGGCAGCTGTTCCAGCGTGGTGACCACGACCGCTTCCACTTGATCGACGCTGATGGTGGGCGGCCGACCCGGCCTCGCGGGTGACGCCGGGCTGTACCAGCGTGGCGGAGGCCACGCCGTCGGTGAGCAGACCCAGCAGAGGATGCTCGGTGCCCGCCTCGGCCAGGAGGTCGGCCTCGGCAACCTCCAGCGCGACGGTCAGGGCGCTGTCCAGGTCACGGCCGCGGATCAGACCGACCGTCGGAGGTGTCTCCTCGACTCGGTCGGCGTAGCCCTGGCGGGCGGCCTGCCGGGAGATACCCAGCCGCTCACCGATCACCGTCCAAGAGTGCCCGGCGGCGCGCACCATCCGTACGACCTGGTCGACGGCGGCGTCCGCGTGGGCGGACACGTTCTCGCTCACCGCGATGACGGCGTCCAGCGGGGCGAGTTCGTCGCCGTCTTGCGCACGGGCGTCGGCCGCTTCGATGAGCTGCTCCACGGTGGGTTCTTCGCTCGTGCGACAACCGTAGATTGCGACCAAGACCGTGACAGTTCCTAGTTGTCACCTGGTTGCCGGGCCGGCGATGACGCTGCAGATGTCGGCCTCGGAGCAGGTGCTCGGATCCGTGTCGGCAGCGCGCTCTGCCAGTCTGCGCAGGGCGGTGCGGGTGGTGCGCAGCTCGGCCATCCGTTGCTCGATGTCGGCGAGATGCTGTTGGATCAGTTCACTGACGTGACCGCACGGGGCCCGGCCGGAGTCCCGCACGGTGAGGATCGAGCGGATCTCCGCGAGGGTGAGCCCGGCCGCCTGGGCGTCGCGGATGAAGGACAGCCGGGTAGCCGCCTCGGGCGGGTAGTCGCGATAGCCGCCCGTCGTGCGGGGCGGCGGCGGCAGAAGGCCCGACTGCTCGTAGAAGCGGATCGTCTTGGCCGTCACGCCGCAGTCGGCGGCCAGCTCGCTGATGCGCATGCCTCCACGTTACGGCTTGACCTTCCAGCGCGGTGGAAGGTCTAGCGTCGGGCGCAGCGGCACTGACCTGGAAGGACAACGCCATGCACATCACCGTGCTGACCGTGCCCGACTGTCCCAACGCGCCCGTGGTCCGGGAGCGGATCGCTCGCGCGCTCGACGGGCGTAGCGCGCAGGTGGAGCTGGTCGAGGTGGACAGCGAGGAGCAGGCGGCGCGGCGAGGGATGACCGGCTCGCCCACCGTCCTGATCGACGGCGTGGACCCCTTCGCCGTACCGGGGGCCCCGGCCTCGGTCTCCTGTCGCCTCTACCGCGGCCCGGACGGCGCCGCGGACAGGGCGCCGAGCCTCATCGATCTCGGGCGCGCCCTGAAGGGGGCGGACGGCGCCGGGGACTGCGAGTGCCCGCCGATGGATGCGGTCGGCCGCAACGGCCAGGGCCGTCTCGCCCCGCAGGCGGGCGGGCTGCGTGCCGTCCAGCACGCCGTCCTGCATCACTTCGCGGCCAACGGAGCCGCCCCCTCGGCCGATGAGCTGGGACCCGTCGCCGCCACGCACGGCCGCCGCGCCGCCGATGTGCTGGCCGACCTGGCGGCGGAGGACTTCCTCACCCTCGACGACCACGGCCGCATCCGCGCCGCCTACCCCTTCTCCGCCGTACCCACGCCCCACCGAGTGCGACTGGCGAGCGGCATCAGCGTGTCGGCGATGTGCGCGATCGACGCCCTCGGCATCCCCGCCATGCTCGGCACCGACGCCGTGATCGCCTCCACCGACCCGATGACCGGCGACGCCATCACCGTCACCTCCCGCGGCGGACACCTGACCTGGCAGCCATCCAGCACGGTGATCTACATAGGCCAACGCTCCTGCACCGGCCCGGCCGCCGACACAGCCTGCGGCGCCCTCAACTTCTTCACCAGCCACCGCACCGCCCGAACTTGGGCCACACAGCACCCCCACTACACCGGCCGGGCAGTGGACCAGGACCATGCTGAGGCCCTCGGCCGGGCCGTCTTCGGCGCCCTCCTGGCGGAATCGGAGCCGACATGAATGGCCAGGTCGCCGTGGACCGCCGCGACCGCCGAACCGAGATGCACTCCGGCGACGCCGTCTTGGCGTTGCCGGGCGGAGGGAGAGGATGGTGTCCGTGAGCGATGAGACGACTGCCATGGAGATCCCCGCGGACGACCCACGGGCCATCGAGCTGGTTCTCGCCGTCCGCGGGGGCGATACCGAGACGATCCGGCGGCTCATGGCCCAGGACCCCCAGCTGGCCCGGGCCGCGCTGGCGGACCGAAGAGGCGGCTTGAGGAGCCTGTTGCACCTGGCCACCGAGTGGCCGGGCTACTTCCCCAACGGCCCGCAGATCGTGCACCTGCTGATCCGGGCCGGAGCGGACCCCAGCTTCCGCCACCCCACCCGGTGCGAGGAAACGCCGCTGCACTGGGCGGCCAGCAGCGATGACGCCGACGTGGCCACCGCCCTGATCGATGGCGGTGCGGATCTTGACGCTCCCGGCGGGTCGATCGGCACACCACTGGCCAACGCCGTCGGCTACGGATGCTGGCACGTGGCCCGGCTACTCGTGGACCGGGGCGCGCACATCGGCAGCCTCTGGGAGGCCGCCGGCCTGGGCAACCGAGCGAAGGTGGACGAACTCCTGGCCTCCGACCCACCGCCGACCAGCAGCGACATCGACGCAGCCTTCTGGCAGGCATGCCACGGCGGCCACCGCAGGATGGCCGAGCACCTCCTGGCGCACGGCGCCGACATCAACGCCATCCCCGACTAGTCCCAGCAGACGGCGCTCCAGATCGCGGGCGCATCCGACACCCAGCGCCAGATCCTCATCGACTGGCTCAAGGAACGCGGCGCCGTCCAGGACTGATACCGACCCCGCAGGGCAGCCCTGCGCCACGGCACGCGATCGAGCCCCTGTGCGCAGGCAGCGGGTGCAGCAGTGGAACACAGAACTTGGATCTGCGCCGGCCCGGGTCGCAACTCGCGGGCCTTGCCGAAGGTGAGGAGGATGGGGTGGTACCCATCGGCCTCGGGGGGTCGGCAAGCGGCCGGTACGGAAGGAACACGGCATGCGACAGTGCAGACTGGTCACCCTGGGCGTGGTGCTGTGCACAGCCTCATCTCTCGGACTGGCTGTGCCGCAGCTCGCCGCAGCCACTCCCCGGGAGTGTTCGTACGTCTCATCGACGTTTCGGCCCACGCTTGCGTACGGTCAGACAGGCCCGGCGGTCAAGCAAGCGCAATGCCTGAGCAACATGTGGGGAGGCCAGCCGCCCAAGCTCCCCTCTGACGGGGTCTTCCGCTCAGTCATGCTGAAGAAGATCGAGTGGATCCAGGGCTGCCACGGGCTGCCGCAGAGCGGCACCATCGATGCACGCACCTGGCAGGTGCTCTACCACCCGGTACCTGACTGCTACGACCCCTATCCGACCTGATCAACCGGTCACCACCCGTGCACAGGCCCGCGCGTCGGCATACTCCTGACACGGGTCTGACGCAGGCCACTACGATCGCGGACGGTACCGCGGTCGGCCGGGATCACCCCGATGCCGTCCCGACGCCGGCCGACACCGCCGCCTCTGACGTCCTGGAACGGACAGCCACTCCAAGGAGGTTGCCGTGACGGCCGCCGCCTGCGCCGCGTGCGAGGTGGAGGCAACGTCCCCGACCGGATGCTGCGTACACGCTGATACCGCTCGGCCTGTTGCGGTTCGCCCTCGGGTTCGTCGACTTCCTAAGTCACCTAGGTGCTGTGACCGTATAGGTTCACCGGGTTGCTCGTTGTGCTGGTTGGAAGCGTTGACGCTTCCAACCAGCAGGGGAGGCGGGATGGCACCACCGGTCAAGGTCCGGAGGCTGACGGAGCAGGAGGGGCAGAAGCTTCAGCAGATTGTGCGGCGGGGCAGTACGAGCTCGGTGCGGTTCCGGCGGGCAATGATGCTGCTGGCCTCGGCCGGTGGCAGCACCGTCCCGGTGATCGTGCGCCTGGTCCAGGCGGACGAGGATACCGTCCGGGACGTGATCCACCGCTTCAACGAGATCGGGCTTGCATGTCTGAACCCTCAGTGGGCGGGAGGCCGTCCCCGCCTGCTGAGCAGTGACGACGAGGACTTCGTCATCCAGACGGCCACCACCCGGCCCACCGTGCTGGGCAAGCCCTTCACCCGCTGGTCGGTCCGCAAACTGGTCGATCACCTGCGCAGGAACATGGCCCGGCCCGTTCGGATCGGTCGCGAGGCGCTGCGGTGCTTACCGGCCCGCCGCGGGATCACCTTCCAGCGGACGAAGACCTGGAAGGAGTCCCCGGACCCGGCATTCGACGCCAAGCTGGAACGCATCGACTGCACCGCCGACGCATGGTCCAACTGCGGACCAGACCAGCGTTCGTTCGACGGCCACGAAACCTGCCAAGACGGCTGCGCGCCACATAGCGGGGCCACGAGGTCACCTGATGACGCGCCAGTACCCGACAGGACGTCACCCACCCGCCGCCGACCGTCACTCATTTGCGCAGGTCAGCGCACCCGACCCCGTGGCTTCAGCGGCCCCGCCGGCAGCTCGGGGGCCGGCAGCGGGTCCCCGTCGTAGCCCTTCACCTCGCCGAACCGCGTCCCCTCCATCCAGTCCCGGCGGGCCTGGACGATCTCCTCCTGCGACCGTCCGATCCAGTTCCAGAACATGATCAGCTCCTCCTCGAAGGGCTCGCCGCCCAGGAGCATGAGGCCGGCGTCGGACTCGGCGCGCAGGGGGAGTTCACCGCGGCCGCAGCCGAGGTAGAGCATCGAGCCGGGCAGCAGCGGTACGCCGTCGACGTGGGCCTCGCCGGACATGGACAGCACGGCGTATTCGAAGTCGGGCTCCAGGGGGAGGCGTACCTCCGCGCCTTGGGTGAGGGCCAGGTCGGCGCCGGTGATCGGGGTGTACGTGGTGCCGGGTGAGGTGGCGCCGTCGAGGTCGCCGAGGATCAGCCGGGCGGTCAGGCCGGGTGCCGTGACGGTCGGCAGGTCGGCGTGGTGCTCGAAGTGCGGGTCGGTGTGGCGGTGGGCGTCCGGGAGGGCGACCCAGAGTTGTGCGCCGTGCAGGAAGCGGGCGTGCGACCCGGGGCTCTCCTCCGAGTGGCTGATGGCGCGGCCCGAGGTCATCAGACCGAGTTCGCCCGGGCGGATCATCTGGAGGCTGCCGGTCGAGTCGCGGTGCAGCACCTCGCCCTCGTGCAGCCAGCTCACCGTCTGCAGGCCCATGTGCGGGTGCGGGGGCACCTGCATGCCGGGCTCGTCGGCGATGTCGTCCGGGCCGTAGTGATCGACGAAGCACCATGCGCCCACCATGCGACGGCCCAGGTTGGGCAGCAGCCTGCGGACCTCGGTGGACTCGCCGAGCTTGACGTGGCGCGGGCTGAGGAGTTCGCGCACCGGCTCCGCCACCACGAAACCACGGCCGCCGCACACGGCGGGGACCGCCTCGCGGTCAAGATTGCTCATGGCCACAACCTAGTCCCGGTGGAGGGGTTCCGTCAGTCCGTCACGCGGGCGCCCGGTGAAGCGTGGAGCCCGTCTCCGACCTCGGCCGGCCGCCGCCGCGTCCCCTCCCGATGCCCCGGAAGAAGCGGCGACCTCGCGGACAGGAGTGATGCATATAGTAGCCATGTACATAGTAGCCATGTACTGTATCGGCCATGGGTTCGGCATCCGCGGGCGCGACGCCCGGTTTCCTGGTCTGGCGTCTGTCCATGAAGTGGCGTGTGGCGGTCGATCGCGCCGTCGGCCCGCTGGGGCTGACCCACGCCCAGTACTCGGTGGTGGCGTCGCTGTACGGCATGCAGCGCTCCGGGCTGCGACCCAGCCAGCGGCGCCTGGCCGACCACACCGGGCTGGAGCCGCTCTACGTGTCGAAGCTGGCGCGCGGTCTGGAGTCCGCGGGGCTGCTCGAGCGCACCCGGGACCCGAAGGACCCGCGCGCCGTCCAGCTCGCACTCACCGAGCGCGGCCGGGATGTCACCCGGCAGGCGATCAACGTCGTCCAGGGGCTCCTGCGGCAGCTGCTGGAGCCGCTCGGCGGCCTCGACAGCCCACGCGCACAGGCGTTCACCCACGAGCTGGCGACCCTGCTCGACGCACCTCTTGATCCGTTCGGCCAGAACAGTGAGCACGAGCCAGAACAGTGAGCACGAGAAGGAGCAGTCATGACCACCACCTCCCCCGTCTCCACGCCCGCCCCCGCCTCCGCCCCCTCCCCGGCCATGGACAGCCGCCTCATCGGTGTGGCCCACTACGCCGCCCGAGCGGTCCTGGAGAAGGTGCTGTCCCGCTACCACGTCACCTTCCAGGAGATGGTGACCCTGCGGCCGGTCGCCATCGCCGGCGGCCCCGTCGAGCGCGACCGGCTGGTGGGCCGTACCGTCGCCGCCCTCAAGGCCGACGAGGCCGAGGTGCGTGAGGTCATCGGGCAGCTGATCACCAAGGGGCTGCTCGCGGCCGAGGGTCCGCACCTGCGGATCACCGACGCCGGGCAGACCTTCTACGCCGGCGCGAGCGCCGAGACGGCCGAGGTCGCCGCCCGTATCTACACCGGCATCCCCGCCGAGGACCTGGCGGCCGCCGCCCGCGTGCTGACCACGGTCACCGAGCGGGCCGACGCGGAGCTGGCCGCGCTCGCCTCCTGACCGGCCTCCGGCGGGCGCGGGCACATGGTGGAATGTTCAACCACCCGTGTCGGTTGCAGTACGCCGAAGGAGGTCACGCGTGAACACGACGTACTACGACCACGGAACTCCGGCCGAGCGCTGGGAGCGCGCGCAGCAGTTCTTCGACGCCAGGGACTACGCCGGCGCGGCCCGCGTCCTGGCCGGACTGGTCGAGGAGGTGCCGGAGCAGACCGGACCGCGGCTGCTGCTGGCCCGCGCCTACTACCACTCGGCCCAGCTGCGCCGCGCCGAGACGGAGTTGCGTCTCATCGTGGAGCGCGACCCCGTGGAGCACTACGCCCGGCTGATGCTCGGCCGCACCCTCCAGCGGCAGGGACGCCACGAGGAGGCCGCGCCGCACCTGCGCGTCGCCTCGGCGCTCGCGGGCGAGTTCGCGGACATGTGAGTGAGAAGGTGACGGTGCGGCGGGTCCGGTCGGGGCCGTGGCATGCTGGCGCGATGGATTGCCCGAATGCGCCCACGCCCGTTGCCGAGCGGGTCGAGGAACTTCTCGCCGCCGGCGGGCCGTTGCCCGTGGTGACGGCAGGTCACCCGGTGCTGCGGCGCGGCGCCGAGCCGTTCGACGGCCAGCTGGAGCCGGCGCTGCTGGCCCGGTTCGTCGAGGCGCTGCGCCTCACCATGCACGCGGCGCCCGGCGTGGGACTGGCCGCGCCCCAGGTGGGCGTGGACCTGCGGATCGCCGTCCTGGAGGATCCGGCGCCGGTTCCGGAGGAAGTACGACGGGCACGGGGGCGGGTGCCCCAGCCGTTCCGCGTGCTGGTCAATCCGTCGTACGAACCGGTCGGCGCGGCGCGGGCCGCGTTCTACGAGGGCTGCCTCAGCGTGCCGGGCTGGCAGGCGGTGGTGGCCCGCCACGCCGAGGTGCGGCTGCGCGCACAGGACGAGCGGGGCCGGCCGGTGGACGAGGTGTTCACCGGCTGGCCGGCCCGTATCGTGCAGCACGAGACCGATCATCTTGACGGCGTCCTCTACCTCGACCGCGCCGAGCTGCGCTCCCTGTCCTCTAACGAGACGCTGGGGGCGCGCTGGGCACAGCCGACCCCCGTGGAGGCGGCGCGAGCCCTCGGGTTCGAGCTGCCGTGACCGGGCTCGAGCGGCCGTGACCGGGCTCGAGCGGCCGTGACCGGGCTCGAGCCGTGGTGAAGGGTTCCAGCCGCGGTGCCGGGGCCGCCGCCGGCGCCGCTGCCGTCAGCCGCGGTACGCCTCCAGCAGGCGCAGCCACACCTCGCTGATCGTCGGATAGGACGGGACCGCGTGCCACAGCCGGTCGACCGGGACCTGTCCCGCGACGGCGACGGACGCGGAGTGGAGCAGTTCGCCCACGCCGGCGCCGACGAAGGTGACACCCCGCAGGATCCCCTCGTCCAGGTCGACCACCATGCGCGCGCGGCCACGGTAGCCGTCCCCGTACAGCCCTGCCCCGGCGACCGAGGAGAGTTCCACGTCGACGGCGCGGACCCGGTGGCCGGCCTGTTCGGCCTCCGCCAGCGACAGCCCCACGGCGGCGGCCTCCGGGTCGGTGAAGACGACCTGCGGGACGGCGTGATGGTCCGCGGTGGCCGCGTACGGACCCCACGGGTCCGGTTCACTCAGCGGCGTGCCGGCGGCTCGGGCGCCGATGGCGTCGCCGGCGATGCGGGCCTGGTACTTGCCCTGGTGGGTGAGGAGGGCACGGTGGTTGACGTCGCCGCAGGCGTAGAGCCAGTCGCTGCCCTCCACCCGCAGGGTGTCGTCGACCGTGAGCCAGGAGCCCGGCTCCAGGCCGACGGTCTCCAGTCCGATGTCCTCGGTGCGCGGGGCCCGTCCGGTGGCGAAGAGGATCTCGTCGGCCTCGATCCGGTCGCCGGTGCCGGTGACGGCCACGACGGTGCCGTTCTCGCGGGTCACCGACTCCACCGAGGTGCCGGTGCGGATGTCGGCGCCCGCCTCGGTGAGCCCCTCGGCGACCAGCTCGCCTGCGAAGGGCTCCATCCGGGACAACAGGCCCTTGCCGCGGACCAGGACGGTGACCTGGGAGCCGAGCGCCTGGTAGACGGTGGCCATCTCGGTGGCGACCACGCCTCCGCCGACCACGATCAGCCGCCCGGGCACGTGCTTCGCCGAGGTGGCCTCGCGGCTGGTCCACGGCCGGACCCCGGCGAGGCCGGGCAGGTCGGGCAGCTTGGCACCGGTGCCGGTGCAGACGGCGACGGCGTGCCGGGCGGTCAGCGTCACGTGCCCGCCGTCCGGGCCGGTGACCGCGACCGTGCGCGGACCGGCGAGGCGGCCGTGGCCGCGGTACAGGTCGGCGCCGATGCCGTCCAGCCAGCGCACCTGGCCGTCGTCGTGCCAATGGGAGGCGTACTCGTCGCGGCGGGCGAGGACCGCGGCCGCGTCGAGGGGGCCCTGTACCGCCTGGCTCAGACCGGGCAGGCGGCGGGCGTCGGCGCGTGCGATGACCGGGCGCAGCAGGGCCTTGCTGGGCATGCACGCCCAGTACGAGCACTCGCCGCCGACCAGCTCGCTCTCCACGACCGCGGTGGACAGGCCGGCCGCGCGGGTGCGGTCGGCCACGTTCTCCCCCACGGGTCCGGCCCCGAGCACCACGACGTCGTACGCGATGGTTTCCGTTTCCGTCATGACGTCAGTCTGGAGGGTGGTGTGCGCCGTGGCCACACGGGTACGCGCGCGGAATACCCGTAGGGTCGGCCGTGTTGTGCCGACGGCATCGTCCCCGCGCCAGGAAGTACGTCCCACACCAGGAAGAGGGAATACGCCATGAGCAGCACCGTGGAGCTGACCAAGGAGAACTTCGACCAGACGGTCACCGAGAACGAGTTCGTTCTCATCGACTTCTGGGCGTCCTGGTGCGGGCCGTGCCGTTCGTTCGCCCCGGTCTACGAGAAGGCGGCCGAGGACAACCCGGACCTGGTGTTCGGCAAGGTGGACACCGAGGCGCAGCCCGAGCTCGCGGCGGCCTTCGGCATCCAGTCCATTCCCACGCTCATGATCGTCCGTGACCAGGTGGCCGTGTTCGCGCAGCCGGGCGCGCTGCCCGAGGCCGCCCTGACGGACGTGATCGGGCAGGCCCGCAAGCTGGACATGGACGAGGTCCGCAAGGCCGTCGCCGAGCAGCAGGCGCAGGGGCAGGGTCAGACGGGCCCTGACGGGCAGTAGAGCCCTTCCTCGTGACGGGCCCGTCCTCGTCAGCGGGCCCTCACTCATCAGCGGGCTCGTCCTCGTCGGCGGGCCCATCCCTCATGGCCCGGCCCGTTGCCCGTCAGGGCCCCGTTTCCGCGCGTCCCGGGTCAGGTGGACTCGCGGTGGACCACCGTCGCGCCGAGCACCGTCCGCCGTTCGGGTGCCGCGCCCGGGTTGCGTACGGCCCGGTCGACGAGGTCGGCGACGTAGCGGCCGGAGGGCAGGTCGATGTGCACGGTGCTCAGCCGGGGTCGCAGCAGGCGCCCGAGCATCAGGTCGTCGGCGCCGATCACGGCCGTGTCCTCGGGGATGCGGACGCCGGCGTCCTGTAGCGCGCGCATCAGCAGCATCGCGTACTCGTCGTTGTAGGCGAACACCGCGTCCAGGCCGAGCCCGCGCCAGCGGACGGCGAGGCGGGCCGCGGACTCCTCGTCGTAGCCGAGGGGCAGTTCGGTCACGGTCCCGTCGGTGCCGCGCAGGGCGTGCCGTACGCCGGCCAGGCGGGGCCGGGAGAAGATGTCGAGGCCGCTCTCCTCGGGCACGACCACACCGATCCGGCGCCGGCCGCGGGCGTGGAGGTGGGCGCCCGCCCGGAGGCCGACGCTCTCGTTGTCCATGAGCAGGGCGTGGGCGCCGTCCACGGGTTCGGGCCCGAGGGTGACGACGGCGCGGGCGCCGGAGCGCTTGAGGACGGCGACGCCTTCCGGGCCGATCCCGGCTCCGGGGACCAGGACGGCGACCGGCCGCAGCTCGGCCCAGGCGCGGACGGCCTCGTCGCCGTGCAGGCCGACGCTCCCGTGCTGCACCACGGTGTAGTCCAGGCGGCCGAGCGCCCACTGGAGTTCGTTGAGGTACCGGCTGTAGAGCGGACCCGGCGCGATGGCGGGGGCGGGCATCAGGACCATCCGGGTGTGCCCGGCGCGCAGGCTGCGCGCGGCGGCGTGGGGCACGTACCCGAGTTCCCTGGCGGCCTCGTGGACGCGGCGGCGGGTGGGCTCGCTGATGCGTACGGCGCCGGTGTTGTTCAGGACGTAGGAGACGGTCGCGCGCGAGACGCCCGCCAGGCGGGCCACATCCGCACTCGTGGGGACGGAGTGCGGTGCGGGTGACGAGGACGCGGCGGGTTCTGGTATCTGCACCATGACGTACCGCATCTTGGCAGAAGGCGCGGAGCCCGGACCGGGCAGGGGCGCGCGGGGCCGCGCGGGCCGGGTCGAAGGCCTACAGCCTGTGTCGAACGTGTTCGTCACGAACTTGTTCGCAACGAACGCGTTCGTTACAGTCGTCGCATGACCGCACGACCCACCACCCCGCGCAGCCGCCGCGACCGCCCGGCCAAGCCCGCCCTCACCCGGGAGGGCATCGTGGGCGCGGCCGTCGCCGTGCTGCGGGCCGAGGGCCTGGAGAAAGTGACCATGCGGCGCCTGGCCCACGAGCTCGACACCGGGCCGGCCTCGCTGTACGTGTACGTGCGCAACACCGCCGAGCTGCACGCGGCCGTGCTGGACGAGCTGCTCGGCACGGTGGGCCCCGCGCCGGCGGAGGGCAGCTGGCGCCGGCGACTCGAGCGGGTGCTCACGGCGTACACGGCGATGCTCATGGAGCACCCCGGACTCGCCCGGTCCGCGCTCACCGCACGGCCCAGCGGACCGCACTACCTGAATCTGATCGAGACGCTGCTCGGCCTCCTCGACGAGGGAGGCGTCGCGTCCGAGCGGGCCGCGTGGGGGGTGGACCTGCTGCTCCAGCACGCCACCGCGACGGCCGCCGAGCACGCGGCGGGCGACGGTTCGGCCGCCGGCCGGGCCGAGTGGGACGCGCTCGCGCACGCCCTGCACAGCGCGTCGGACCGCACCCACCCGCACATCGCCGCCCTCGCCGGCCCCCTGCTGTCCGGCGCCCCCGAGGACCGGCTGTCGTGGGGCTTCCAGACCCTGATCAACGGCATCGAGCGCACGAACGTCCCCGGGCGACCGTGACCGCCCCCGCCCGGACGCCGAACCCCCGGCCAGGCGCCGAACCCCCGGCCGGACGCCGAACCCCCGGCCGGACGCCGAACGCCCTCCGCCGGACCATCTGCGCCCCGCCCGTCCAGTCACCCCCGAGGAGGGTTCCATGACCCACACGACCGATATGACCCACGTCCCGCAGGTCCCGCACCACCCGATAGCCGTGATCGGCGGTGGCCTCGGCGGGCTCACGCTGGCCCGGGTGCTCCAGGTGCACGGCATCGAGGCGGCCGTCTTCGAGCTCGACGCCTCCCCCGCCGCACGCACCCAGGGCGGCATGCTCGACATCCACGAGGACTCCGGGCAGGAGGCGTTGCGCGCCGCCGGACTGCACGAGCGGTTCCGGGAGTCGGTGCTGCCGGGCGGCCAGGCCACGCGGGTGCTCGACAAGGACGCCGTGGTCCGCATGGACGAGCCCGACGACGGCACCGGCGGCCGGCCGGAGATCGACCGGGGCGAGCTGCGGGAGCTGCTGCTCGGCTCGCTGCGCGAGGGCACCGTGCGCTGGGGCGCGAAGGTCACCGGCGCGCGGCCGCTGGGTGGCGGCCGGCACGAGGTGAGGCTCGCGGACGGTTCGGCGTTCACCACGGATCTGCTGGTCGGCGCCGACGGCGCCTGGTCGCGGATCCGGCCGCTGGTCTCCGCGGCGCGGCCCGCCTACACCGGCGTGTCGTTCGTCGAGGTGGACCTGCTGGAGGCCGATGTACGCCATCCCGTCGCCGCAGAGCTGGTGGGCGGCGGGTTCTTCTTCGCGCTCGGGGCGGGCCGGGGCTTTCTCGCGCACCGCGAGACGGACGGCAGCCTGCATGTGTACGTGGCGCTCGAGGCCCCGGAGGACTGGCTGGACGGCATCGACTTCACCGACGCCGAGACCGCCGGGTCCCGGGTCCTGGAGCACTTCGCCGACTGGGACAAGGCCCTGAGGTCGCTGGTCGCCGACGCCGACGGCGCGCTGGTTCCGCGGCGGATCCACGCGCTGCCGGTGGGCCACCGCTGGGAACGTGTGCCGGGCGTGACGCTGCTGGGCGACGCGGCCCATCTGATGTCCCCGTTCGCGGGCGAGGGCGCCAACCTCGCCATGCTCGACGGCGCCGAGCTCGGCCGGTTCCTGGCCGCCCGGCCGGACGACGTGGAGGCCGCGCTGACGGCGTACGAGGAGAGGCTGTTCCCGCGCGGCGAGGCCGCGGCGGCGGACTCGGCCCGCGGTGCGGCCCTGCTCTTCCGTCAGGACGCGCCGGAGGGCCTGCTGGAGATGTTCGCCGGACACCACTGAGCCCGTGCGACCCCGACGCCGACCGGTCTCACGCTCCCGGCGGGATCACACGTGCTCGGCGTGGGCCCCGCTGCCGGTCACGCGTTCGACGAGGTCGAACCAGCCCGCCTGCAATCGGTCCATCGGCATGTGGCACTGCCGGGTCAGGTGGTGGATCAGAGCCGGTTCGAGGTAGCCCATCAGCGTCTGCGCGAGCAGTTCGCAGTCCGCGTCCGGGACCGCCTGCCGCAGCAGCATCAGCACATGGCCGTAGCGCACCTGGCGGGGCGGCACGAGGAAGCGGCGGTCGGGGCAGGGCTCCGCCGCCAGTTGCAGCTCCAGGTCGTCGGCGGCACGGCGCAGCGCGGCGCAGCCGAACGCGCGCAGCCGCTCCACCGGCGGCGCGCCGGGCCCCAGCGGCGCCGGGCCGCTCAGGATGGACGCCTGGAACTTCCGCTCGGAGTGGTCCAGCAGCGCCGTGAGCAGGCCGGTGCGGTCACCGAAGCGGCGGAAGACCGTGCCCTTGCCCACCTGGGCGGCCGCGGCGACCGCCTCCATCGTGACGCCGGCCGCGCCGTGCTCCGCCACCAGGCGTGCGGCCGCGTCCAGCAGCCGGGCGCGGTTGCGCGCGGCGTCGGCGCGCAGGCAGGGCTCGTCCACGCCGGTGCCGAACTCGAGCAGCACCGGGGTGTTCTCCACGGGCTCCTGGGGCGTGGGGAAGGGCGGCAGGGTGCTGGACATGACGCCAGCGTAAAGCATCGGGAATAGAACTGGACCGTGGTCCGGTTAGTCTGGTAGAAAATTAAACGGACCTCGGTCCGGATCGTTACGGCAGTGTTTCAGCCCCCCATTTGGAGTTCCCATGTCTGTTCGTATCCTCGCGCTCGTCGGCAGCCTCCGCGCCGGTTCGCACAACCGTCAGCTCGCCGAGGCCGCCGTCAAGCTCGCCCCCGCGGGCGCCGAGGTCGAGCTGTTCGAGGGCCTGGCCGAGGTTCCGTTCTACAACGAGGACATCGACGTCGAGGGCGGCGTGCCGGCCGCCGCCGCCAGGCTGCGGGAGGCCGCCCAGGCCGCCGACGCCTTCCTGCTCTTCTCCCCCGAGTACAACGGCACCATCCCGGCCGTGCTGAAGAACGCCATCGACTGGCTGTCCCGTCCGTACGGCGCCGGCGCCTTCACCGGCAAGCCCGTCGCGGTCGTGGGCACCGCCTTCGGCCAGTACGGCGGCGTGTGGGCGCAGGACGACGCCCGCAAGGCCGTGGGCATCGCCGGCGGCAAGGTCATCGAGGACATCAAGCTGTCCATCCCGGGCTCCGTGACCCGCTTCGCCGAGACCCACCCGGTCGACGACGCCGAGGTCGCCGCCCAGCTGACCGAGGTCGTCGCCCGTCTGCACGGCCACGCCGGCGAGGCCGTCGCCGCCTGAGCCGACTCGAACGCACCCCGGTGAGGGGCCCGAGCGCACGCTCGGGCCCCTCACCGGGTTCACGGGACGGTCTCACTCCAGCTCACTCCAGTTCGGCGACGCGCCGGACGGCCCGGGAGGCGAAGCGGTCGATCCAGCCGGCCGGATCGCCCAGGCGCGGAGCCAGGATCACGGTGTCGACACCGAGCCCGGCGTAGCCCTCCAGGTCCCGCAGCAGGGCGTCGAGGTCCTCCGCGGTCGCCGCCTCGCCGGTGTACACGAACGTCTTGCGTACGGCGTCGTAGTCGCGCCCCACGCTGTCGCAGTGCCCGCGCAGCACGTCCAGCTTGTGCCGCAGCTCCTCGGGGGAGGCGGGGATCAGGTTGCAGGCGTCCGCGTACCGCGCGACCAGGCGCAGCGTCTTCTTCTCGCCCCCGCCGCCGATCATGATCTCCGGGTGCGGCGAGCTCACGGGTGGCGGCACGCACAGTGTCTCGGCCAGCCGGTAGTGCCCGCCCTCGAAGGGGCCGTCGGCGTCCGGGTCCCACATCCGCAGACAGATCCGCAGGGTCTCCTCCAACCGCTCGAAACGCTCGGCGAGCGGCGGGTAGGGCACGCCCAGCCCGTGGTGCTCACGGTCGTACCAGGCCGCCCCGATGCCGAGCGTGGCCCGGCCGCCGGAGAGCACGTCCAGCGTGGTGACGATCTTGGCGAGCAGCCCGGGGTGGCGGTAGGTCACCCCCGTCACCAGGGCGCCGAGCCGCACGGTGGAGGTGCGGCCGGCGAGGAAGCCCAGCGTGGTGTAGGCCTCCAGCATCGGGTCCTCGGCTCCGCCGTTGAACTCCATCTGGAAGTAGTGGTCCATGACCGACAGCCAACTCGCTCCGGCGGCCTCGGCCGCCTCCCCGGCGGCGGCCAGCTCCGCGCCGAGCGCGGGCGCGCCGCCCGCGTTGTTGAACCGGTTGATGTGCACACCGACCCGCATGCGTGTCTCCGTTACGTCCCAGTTTCCGAGTCTCCGGCCGGGCCGTACGCCCCGCTTCCGGGCCTCCGGCCGTTTCCGGCCCTTCCGACGCTAGGTGCTCAAGTGCGCTCCATGGCCGGTCGCACCGCCGTGTCCGGCCGGAAGGGCCGGTGGCCACCCGCCGGTCGGCGGGACATGTCCGCCGTGCGGCGGAGTCCGCGCGGCGGGCGGGTAGAGGCACAGGGCATACGAGCGCCGCACACCGCGATCCGCCCGACACCTCACGGAGACTCCATGACGCCGGTCCCGCCCCCGTTCGACCCCGAGCTCGCCGCCGCCCTGGAGGAGGCCCGGGGGCTGATGGGGCCCGGGTTCGCGCCGGAGGACATCGCGGCCGCCCGGCAGGGTGCCGCCGTCGAACTCCTGGACGGGCTCGACCTCACCATGGACGGCGCCTTCGAGGTGACCGAGCCGACCGTGCCGGGGCACGAGGGGGCGCCCGGCGTCCCGCTGCTGGTGTGCCGGCCCACCGCGCCGGCGGCCGGCGCCGGCCGGCCCCTCCTCTACCACGTGCACGGCGGGGGCATGGTCCTCGGGAATCGCAGGCTCGGCGTGAACACGGCCCTGGACTGGGCGAAGGAGCTTCAGGCGGCCGTGGTGTCGGTGGAGTACCGGCTGGCACCCGAGCACCCGCACCCCGCGCCGGTCGGCGACGTGCACGCGGGCCTGCTGTGGGCGGCGGAACACGCGCGGGAACTCGGCTGCGACCCGGGCCGGATCGTGCTCGTCGGCGGAAGCGCCGGCGGCGGGCTCGCCGCCGCGCTGGCGCTGCTGCTGCGGGACACCGGAGGACCGCGGCCGATGGGCCAGATGCTGATGTCCCCGATGCTCGACGACCGCAACGACACGCCGTCCGCGCACCAGATGGCGGGCGCCGGACTCTGGGACCGCACGGCCAACGAGACCGCGTGGACGGCGCTGCTCGGCGACCGTCGCGGCGGGCCGGACGTGTCGCCGTACGCCGCGCCGGCCCGCGCCGAGGACCTGTCTGACCTGCCCCCGGCCTTCCTCGACGTCGGCTCGGCCGAGACCTTCCGCGACGAGGTGGTCTCCTACGCCTCCCGCATCTGGCGGGCCGGCGGCGTCGCCGAACTCCACGTCTGGCCCGGCGGTTTCCACGGCTTCGACGGCATCGCCCCGCGGGCGGCCCTGTCCCGGGCCGCGCAGGCCGCCCGCGTGGACTGGCTGCGCAGACTGCCGGCTCGCTGAAGGCATCGAACGGAACCAGCGCACCCCCGGCGCGCGTGGATCACCCCGTCACCGGGCACGACATCGGGACGGGGTGGTGCACGGCGCACGCGACGGCGCCTCCCGCGTGTGCCCGGGGGTCAGAAACCGGATTCGGGCGCACAACTGTTACCAGAAGCGGTTGTCTGTCAACATCGTGCAAAGGCGGAGCGAACGGGGCGCGGGGTGTCGCAGTCGATCGAGGACTCATGGCGTGTTCGGATTCTCGGCGCGGACAACACACCGGTGGGATCGGGTGTTCTGGTGGACGGGGAGCGGGTGCTGACATGCGCTCATGTCGTGCAGGCCGCACTGGAGTTGGGGGAGGGCGAGACTCCCGGGGAACGGCGTGTCGCCGTCGACCACCCGGGGTCCCTG
This sequence comes from Streptomyces sp. NPDC006393, assembly GCF_040628575.1. NCBI lineage: Bacteria > Bacillati > Actinomycetota > Actinomycetes > Kitasatosporales > Streptomycetaceae > Streptomyces > Streptomyces sp. NPDC006393. Next base: position 98,834 of record NZ_JBEXZD010000002.1, on the reverse strand, counting down.
AGCGCTGACGTGTCGCACGGCTGGGTGCTGCCGCAGGGCTGGGCCCCGCCCGACCGGGAACGCGCGGACGTCGCGGTCCTCACGCTGAGCGGCCCGGCGCCGTCCGACTGCGTCCCGGCGCGGCTGCGCCCCTGCGGTCCCGCTCGGGGCCGCGAGGTACGGGTGTTCGGGCAGGCCTCGGCGGCCGGTCCCGGCGTCTGGGTGACGGCGCGGCTGCTGGGGGCGGGCGGGCTGAGCCCGGACTGGGTCCAGATGGGCAGCCTGGACCCGGCGGACGAGCGGGTGCGGGGCGGATACAGCGGGGCGGGTGTCGTCGACGACAGCGGGGACGTCATCGGCATCGTCGTGGCCGCGCGGCGCCCCGCCGACTCGCGCGTCGCCTGGATGATCCCGGTCGAGGCCGTCGTGCGCTACTGCCCGCTGCTGGGCGACGCGCTGGACGGCGGTCCCGCGCGCGTGCCCGCGCCCGCCTGGCCGCCGGGCGCCGACCGCGAACTGACGACCGCTCTGGTGAAGGTGCCGAGCATGCGCGACCCGCAGCGCCGGGAGAGCGTGCTGCGGGACACCGGCGACGAGATCTTCGATCTCGCCGAGCGGTCGCCGGTGCTGATCGAGGACGTGCGCGGGGTCGTCGAGCTGTGCCTTCAGTACGCGGACGGCATCGACCGGCTCGCCGCCGCGCTGCGCTGGTACGAACGGGGCTCGCTGCCGATGCGGGAGTTCGAACGGGTCGTCCTGCGGCTGCGCGGCGCGCCGGGGCCGGCGTCATGACGGGTGCCGACGCGCCGCGCACGGACCTGTTCTGGGAGCTGGCGGGTCTGATCGCGCGGATCCCTGGGCTCGGCCACCAGCGTCCGCTGCGGCGGGCCGCGGAGGCGTTCGCCGAGCGCTTCGGGCCGCTGGAGGGCGGGGAGCCGTCGGGAATCCTCCGGGAGGACCTCTACGCGACGCTGCGGGAGTGCGACGGCTACCCCGACGGGCTGCGGTTCTACCTCGACACGCTGGGCAGCGGGCGTACCGGCACGCTGGCGTGGGCGGCGGTGGAGCAGATGTACCTGCGGCTGTACCCGGAGCGGCTGCTCACGGCCACCGAGCGCGAGGAGTTGTGCGCGCTGCTCGCGACGTGCGCGCCGGGTACGCGGCTCGGGGCTGTCGCCCTGCGGTTCCTGCCGTTCCTGCCGCCGGGCGACGGCGAGGCCGGCGGGTCCGAGGCGCCCGAGGCGCTGCTCGACGCGCTGGAGGACACGCTCGTGCTGGAGGACGAGGCGCACCCGCTGCTGTCGTTCGTCGAGGCCGTGGCGGTCGGCCAGCCGCCGCCGCTGGAGGCGGAGTTGCGGGACTGGAGCGACAAGGTCGCGCACCGCATCGGCTGCCCTCAGGAGGTACTCCAGTGGGCCCGGGCCCGGGAGGCGGCACGCGTGGGGCGGCCCTTCGACCCGTCCCGTCTGCTGGTGGAGATCGTGGCGCATCCGGCCGCCCCCGACGAGTACCACGTGCGGGGCTGGCTGCTGGCCACGCGGGAGGGGCCGGGCTCACTGCTCGCCGACTGCCGGGTGACCTCGCGCGGCGCGCTGGAGGAGACGGTCGCCGCGCTGCACCAGACGGTGCTGGAGCGGCTGGGTGAGCTGAGCGCCGGGCTGCGGGTGGAGTTCCTGCTCCCCAGGCCGCTGCTGTGGCTGGATGTGGACCAGTTCCCGGTGCGCCCGGCGGGTTCGGTGGCGCGGCCGATCGGAGCCGATCACACTGTGCTGGTGCGCAGTCGAGACCGGTTCCACAAGCGGTACTGGTGGCCCGCCCTGCACCGGCGCCTGGCCTGGCTGCACTCGAACCCGGACGGCGGTTTCGAGGCGCCCGCCGTGCGCTACGTCGCACCGGGCGGCGTACCCGCCCCGTACGAGCTGCTCACCGAGCTGCGCGACGGTGAGACCCCGTTCTGCTTCGTGCTGCTGGAACCCCCGCCGTGGGACGGCGACCCGGCGGCGGACCCGGTGTACGTGCTGCTGGAGGTCGGCATCCCGGCCATCGTCGCGCTGCGCCGCCAGGGCCATCACGCCGAGGCCCGGCCGCAGTTGTGGAAAGTGCTGGCCGGGAGGTTGGATGCGCTGCCCGACCGGGTACGACATCTGCGGGGCGTCGGTCCGGGCGGCGGCGGGGCAGCGGTGAAGCTGGACCTGCATCGCCACGTCACCCTAGTGTGGGACAGCCAAGACGGACTGGAGGGGGCGGAGGCCGCGCTCGGGCATCCGCGGACCGGGGGTGGCCATCCATGAGCGGGGAGTCGACCGACCGGCGTGAGGCGCGGCATCCCCGTCCTCCCGCCTGGTGGGTGTTCCGGGACAACGGCGCGCAGCACGCGCCCTCCGACCCGCTGCCTCCGCTGCCCGTCCCGCCGCCGTGGCGGCGCTTCAGGCCGGCCACCGACAGCCCCCCGCTCGACATCCCCGACCCGGGCGACCACACGGACGTCGAGCGCAAGCTGGGCTCACGCAGGCCCGGCACCCTGGACCACGCCGTCGTCGACGTCGTCAACGCGGCGATCCTGCTGCGCCGCCCGCTGCTGGTCACCGGGCAGCCGGGCACCGGGAAGTCGAGCCTCGCCCACCAGATCGCCGCCGAGCTGGGCCTGGGCCGGGTGCTGTGGTGGCCGGTGGTCAGCCGCACCAGCCTGCGCGACGGGCTGCACGACTACGACGCGATCGGCCGGGTGCAGGACACGCCCATGGCGGGGGCGCCCGGCGCGGAGCGCGGGCCGCTGCCCGACGTGGGCCGCTATCTGACGCTCGGTCCGCTCGGCACGGCGCTGCTGCCGTGGAAGCGGCCGCGGGTGCTGCTCGTCGACGAGCTGGACAAGAGCGACATCGACCTGCCCAACGACCTGCTGCACATCTTCGAAGAGGGCGAGTTCCGCATCCGGGAGCTGGAACGGCTCGGTCAGTCCCGCCGCGAGGCGAGCGTGGGCACCGCCGACCACGGGTTGCCCGTCGTGGTGCGCGACGGCCGGGTGCGCTGCTCGGAGTTCCCGATCGTGGTGATCACCAGCAACGGGGAGCGGGCCTTCTCCCCCGCCTTCCGCCGCCGGTGCCTGGAGGTCGAACTGGCCGCCCCGGACGAGGAGCGGCTGGCGGCGATGGTCGAGGCGCACTTCGGCCCGCAGACGGATCCGCGCACACGGCAGCTGGTCCGTTCGTTCCTGAAGGAGCGCGGCGACGGTTCGCTCGCCGCCGACCAGCTCCTGAACACCGTGCACATGCTGACGAACGGCGCCGCCGACGCCGACGAGGCGTCCTGGACGCAGTTGCGGGCCGCGCTGTGGCGCAGCCTGGCGACGGACTCCTCGCCATGACCGGCCGTGCGGGGCCGGCGCCGACGGCACGCGAGTGGGCGGAGGCGCTCTGGCTGACGGAGCGCATCGGGGCGGCCGACGGCTTACTGTCGGAGCGGGCCGCGCGGGCGGACGCGCCGACGGAGAGCGCCGAGTACACCCCCGAGCGCCTCCCGGACACGCCGAGCGCCGACGGCTCCCCGGCGCAGACGCTCTCCCGGCCTCCGCTCACCGCCGGGCCCGAAGCCGCCCCGGAGCCCGACCTGCCCGGCGCGCCCCGCCCGGACGGTCCGGGTGGTCCGGGTGGTCCGGGTGGTTCCGGTGCCGCGCCGGCGGCGGATCCGGCGCGGCACCGACGTGACCCCCCGGGGGACGCGGGAGACACGCGGGACGCGGGGGACACGCCCGCCGCCGTGCCCTCCCTCGGGACGGCCTCCGCCCGTCTGGCCCGCGGGCCGCTGCACGACATGGGTTCCCCGGTCGGCTCCCCGGCCGGTGCCCCGCTGCTGTTCGACGCCGACACACGCCCCGGCGTCCTGCGCGACCCTCTGCGCTTCGCCCGGACCCTGCGCCCCTTCAACCGCCGGATCCCCTCGCGCCGCCGCCACATCCTGGACGACGAGCGGACCGCGGTCAGGTCGGCCGAACTGGGCCGGTGGACCCCGGTGCTGGTGGACGTGCCGGACCGGTGGTTCGAGGTCGCCCTCGTCGTCGAGCAGAGCGTGTCCATGGCCCTGTGGCGCGGCGTCGCGCACGAGCTCGCCGAACTCCTGCGCCGCCAGGGCGCGTTCGCCGACGTACGGATCTGGTGGCTGGACACCCGCGGCGGGAAGTCGGCGCGGCTGCGCTCGGAGCGGGGCGGTCCCGCGCGCGACCCCGGAGAGCTGCTCCATCCGCAGGGGCGCCGGCTGGTGCTGCTGATGAGCGACTGCGTGGGCGACGCCTGGGCGTCCGGCAGCGTGCCCCGGCTGCTGCACCGCTGGGCCCGGCGGGCGCCGGTCGCGGTGCTCCAGCCGCTGCCCAGCAGGCTGTGGGACCTGTGCGAGGCGGTCCCCCGCGATCTGCGGGTGCGGGCCGCGGCGGCCGGGCTGCCCAACGCGCTCCTGCTGCTGCGCCGCAACCGGCGGTGGGTGCGCCCGCGCGCGCTGCCGGTCCCGGTGCTCGAACTGGAGAGCGCCTGGTTCGCGGGCTGGGCGCGCATGGTGACGGGCGAGGCGCGGGCGCACAGCGATGTCACGGCCCTGCTCGTGGACGAGCAGGGCCTGGCGCCGGAGTCCCTGCCGCCGCTCGCCCCGGACCACCGGCCGCGGCCCGTCTCCGCCGAACAGGCGGTGCGCCGCTTCCTGCGCAACGCCTCCCCGCAGGCGCGCAAGCTCGCGGCACAGCTCGCGATGGTCCCGCTGCGGCCGGAGGTGGTCGGCGCGGTGCAGCGGCTGCTGGGCCGGGCGGCCGGACCGCTGCCGTTCGCGGAGATCCTGCTCGGCGGGCTGCTGGCGGCGCACGCCGGCACGGGTGGCGACGGCCCGCGCTACGAGTTCCTGGACGGTGTGCGCGAGCGGCTCCTGCGCGGCCTCGGACGGACCGAGACCCTGCGCACGCTCCAGGAGGTGACGGCGGTCGCCGGACGGGTGATGGGCGCGCGCTCCGGGCTCCTGGGCACTCTGGTGGCCGCGCCCGCCGACCTGGACGAGGCCGGGCTGGGCGCCGCCGACCATGAACTGCTGTCGGCGGCGGAGCCCGCCCTGGCGGCGCTCGGACCGGCCTACAGAGGCGCACTGGCCCGCGCACGGGCGCACTCGTCTTTGGGAACGGCGGCCGAGGGGGAGGAAAGCGGGCGTCGGTCCGCCGCACCCGGCGCACAGGAAGCGCCCACCACTCCTCCCCCCAGGGAATCGGCTCAGCGCATGGAGGTCGTGTCGATGGATCCCGCCTCGTCCCGTACGACGCACCCGGCTCCGGGCGTCGGCCGGCCGGACCCGCAGGGCGGCGGTGGCGCCGCGGCACGGCCGCCGATGCCCGCGCGGCTGCCGCGGACCATGCCGCTGCCCCAGGCCTCGTACTTCACCGGCCGGGAGGAGGAGCTGGACCGACTGCGGGCCATGCTGAACTCGGGCGACCGGGCGGCCGTCCTGCCGTACGCCCTGTACGGGATGGGCGGGGTCGGCAAGACCCGGCTGGCCGTGGAGTACGTGCACCGCCACCACACCGAGTACGAGCGGATCTGGTGGATCGACGCCGAGCAGCCGGCCGTGATCCGACAGCAACTCGCCTCGCTCGTCCCGGACTTCGGCACGGCGGCCGAGGGCCCCGGCGACCCCGTGGACCGGGTGCTGGCGGCGATGTCCACCGGGACCCCGTTCCGGCGGTGGCTGCTGGTGATGGACAACGCGGGGGCGCCCGAGGACGTCGTCCCGTACATCCCCTCGCTGCTCGGCGTACCGGACGGCGCGGGCCATGTCCTGGTGACGTCCCGGCACTCCGGCTGGGCGCAGCGGGTCCACGCCCTTCAGGTGGACGTGTTCACCCGGGAGGAGAGCATCGGGTTCCTGCGCCGGCGCACCCCCTGGACCAGCCCCGAGGAGGCGGAGCGGCTCGCCGAGTCGCTGGGCGACCTGCCGCTGGCGCTCGAGCACTCGGTGGCGGCGCTGACCCAGTCCGGGATCGACACCGGCGCCTATCTGGACCTGCTGGACAACCGCCGCAGGGAGGTGCTGGAGGAACCCACCGCCTCCGGCGTCCGGCCCGTCGCGGCGACCTGGCGCACCTCGGTGGACCTGCTGCGCGCGCAGCACCCGCAGGCGCTGGAACTGCTGCGGCTGCTGGCCTTCTTCGGGCCCGAGCCCATCGCACAGTCCTTCCTGCGCGACGCCCGGCTGCTGAACCTGCCCGACGACCTCGCCCCCGTCGCCCGTGACGAGCTGGCCCGGGGCAGGGCGATCCGGGCCATCAACCAGTACTCGCTGCTGACCGTCAACCCGGCCACGGGCACGCTCCAGGTGCACCGGCTGCTCGGCGGGGTCCTGCGCGACGAGCTGTCCGCCGACGAGGCCACCCGGCTGCGCCACCTGGTCCACCAGATCATCGGCGCCCACGACCCCGGGGACTCCCAGCGCCCGCAGAACTGGCGCAACTACGCCGACATCCTGCCCCACCTGGAACCGTCCGGTCTGCTGCACTGCGGTGACGCCGAGGCCCGCGACACCGCGCTGAACATCCTCGGCTACGTGATCGCCCGCGGTGACTTCCGCGGCGCGGCCCAGCTGGCCCGCCAGATCTCCGGCGTGTGGCACACGGCGCTGGGCCCGGACCACGTCCAGACGCTGTGGGCGCGCCGTCAGCAGGCGAGCGCCCACTGGCAGCTGGCCGAGTTCGACGAGTCGCGGCGGATCAACGAGGACGTGCTCCGGCGGCTGCGCGCCACCCTGGGCGACGACGACGAGTTCACCCTCACCGTGGCCGGTGCCACCGCCGCCGACCTGCGCGCCGCGGGCCGTTTCACCGAGGCGCTGGCCCTCGACCGCGACGCCTACGACCGCAGCGTCGGACGCCACGGCGAGGGGAACCCGCACGTACTGACCGTGGGCCACAACTACAGCGTGAGCCTGCGCGTGAACGGCCTGTACGAGGAGGCGCTCGCGCTGGACGAGCGCATCCACGACGCCCGCCTGGAACTCCTGGGTCCCACGGCCCGCTCGACGCTGTTCTCCATCAACAACGTCGCCCGTGACATGCGCGAGTGCGGCCGCTACGCGGACGCGCTGATCCTCCAGACGAGCACCCTCGCCCGCTACCGCGAGCAGTACGGCGACCAGCACCCGCACACGCTGCGCGCCATCAAGAACATGTCGGTGACCTGCCGCAAGGCGGGCGAGCTGGAGCAGGGCCTGGCCCTGGCGCGGGAGGCGCTGGAGCTGTACCGGCTGCACTTCGGCCCGGACCACATCGACACCCTGGCGGCGCTGACGAACATCTCCAACGACCTGCGGCTGACCGGGGATCCGGAGGGGGCGCGCGAACACAGCGGCGAGGCCCTGCACCGCTACAGGGCGGTGCTCGGTCCGCGGCACCCGCTGACGGGCGCGGCGGGCGTCGACCACGGGGCGGCCCTGCGCGCCGCCGGGCAGCACGCCGAGGCGCGCCGGGTCGACGAGGAGACGGTGGCCGCGCTCGCCGCGGCGCTGCCCGACGACCACCCCTGGCTGCTGCTCGCCCGGGTCAACCTCGCCACCGACCTGGCCCTGGCCGGCGACCCGGAGGCGGCGCGGGCGCTGGGCGAGGAGTGCGCCGGCGCACTCCAGGCCCGCTACGGCGACCGGCACCCGGCGACGCTGGCCGCTCTGACCAACGCCGCCCTGGACACGAGCGCCGCGGGCGACGCGGAGGCCGGCGAGGAACTGCTGGCCTCGGTGCGGCGGCGCTACCTCGCGACCCTCGGCCCGGACCATCCGGAGAGCCGGGCGGCCGCCGCCGGTGTCCGCATCGAGTGCGACATCGAGCCGCCGCCGATCTAAGTCCCGCTGGGTCCGGGGCGGTCGTCCCACTCGGCGAGGACGTCCCGCAGGGCGTCCAGGAGCCGGTGCCCGCTCTCGGTGAGCCAGCCGCCGCGCGCCAGTTCGTCGCAGGCGATCCGGGCGGTACGCCGCCACCGCTGGTACGGCGCCCGCGCGTCCGGGTGGCCGAGGGCGGCCTCCCGGCGCCAGAACCCGGCGGTCACCAGGAAGGCCGTGGCGCCCTGGAGCAGCGCCGACGGCGGACGGGGCCGGTCGCTCCAGGGCGCGTGCCCGAGGGCGCCGGGCGGGGCGTCGAGCAGCCGGGTGAGGTCCTGAAGGGCGTACAGCAGGGAGTGCTGGGTCTCGTGGACGAGCGCTGCGGCGAGTTCGGCCGGGTCGTCCAGCGGGGCGAGGGCCACCAGCCCGAAGGCGTCGCTGAAGGAGGCGCTCAGCCAGGCGCCACGGGTACCGCCGGGCGGGCCGGGCGGGCCGGGCGGCCGTGGGTCGAGGGGGACGACGGCGCGTACGGTGCCGCGTACGGCGTCCGCGTGGCCGGGATGGCGAGCGGCGAGCACCTCCCAGGCGGCGCCGAGCCGGTCCCGCCAGCGCGCGAGCTCGTGCGCGCCCAGGGGGCGCGGGGTGCCGACGTCCAGGGGGCCGTGGGCGTCCAGGCGTATCACCGGAGCCGGTCCCGGGCGGTGCGCCGGGAGCAGGACCCGTGGCGCCGGCTCCCAGCCGGGCGCGGGCTCCGCCGCCGACTCGGCCGGGTCCGGCCAGTCCTGCGGGTCCGGCGGGTCCAGCGGGTCCAGCGGGTCGGGTATCAGGACGACGGTGGGCGTGCCCGGGGCGGTGATCGTAGTCGTGCCGTGCGGGTCCCGTTCCACGCGCGCGATGTCCGCGGCCGGGTCCAGGACGGCACGGCCCAGGACGGCACGGCCCAGGCCGGGCAGTTCGACGGCGCCGTGACGCACCGCCAGCTCCAGGCGGAAAGGGATGCCCGCCCGGTGTGCGGCGACCGCGGCGAGCACGGCCACCGGGTCGCGGCGGCCGCTGCGCACGGCCTCGGCGAGGAGGACACCTGCGGCGGGGTCCGTGACGAGTGCGTCGAAGACGGCGGGTGCCCGGTGGCGCACGGCGGCGAGCAGGGCGGCGGGGGTGGAGGCGCCGGCGCCGGTGCCGGAGTCCGGGCCGCCGCTGTCGGGCGTGGTGCGGGACGCGTGGTGCGCGGCGCGCAGCAGCAGGAGGTTGCGGCCGGCGCGGGCGGTGCGCAGCAGGCGCAGGGTGCCGGCGTCCGGTGCCCCGCGGGCGATCTGCCGCCACAGGTCGTGGGGCAGCGTCAGCGGGGGTGCGGCCGCCGCGGCGGCCGGGCGGTCGTGCGTCAAGGGCGGACCCCGGTGGTTCGGGCGAGGTCGGCGCGGACGACGTCGGCCACGTGCCGGATCAACGCCATCAGGTCCGGGCAGTACACGGACGGGTTGAGATAGCCGTTGCCGGCGCGGTAGCGGTGGGGGTAGTGACCGCCGCCGCAGACCGCGCCGACCGGGCAGGCGCGGCACTGTGCGGCCAGAGCGCCGGACGCCAGTTGGCGGGCCGCGACCCCGGGATGGTCCAGCAGCGCGTCGAACGGGTGGCGGTGCACGTCCAGGCCGGTGCGGTCGGCCCCTTCGTACGCCGACTTCAGCTGGTCGGAGAGGGTGAGCGCGCCGTCGGTGTCGACCACGGCGAGCTGGGAGGGGGCGCCGCCGATGGTCTCGGTGCGGGTGACTCCGCCGAGCAGCAGGTCGAGGAGCGACTCGAAGAACGCGATGCGCACCGGCGCTCCGGGGGTGGCGTACCAGCGGTCGAAGACGGTGGCCAGCCACCGGCCGTAGGGGGTCTCGGCGGGGTCGTCCGTGCGGCCGGGCGGCCGGTTCGTCCAATTGCCGAGGGGCAGCAGCAGGCGGATCGACGGCGGGTCGTACGACAGCAGGTGCTCGTAGGTGGCCAGCGGGTCGGCGGTGACGTCCACGGTGCACAGGAGACCGGCCCATACGCTGCGGTGCTCGGGTGCGGCCAGGCGGCGCAGCGCTTCGGCGACCCGGGCGTGGCTGCCGTGTCCGGCGTGGTCGCGGCGGGTGCGGTCGTGGATCTCGGCGGTGCCGTCGAGGCTGACCGCGATCCGGATGCCCTCCTCGTGGCACAGCCGCAGCACGTCCTCGTCGAGGAGGGTGCCGTTGGTCTGGATGATCACTTCCGCCGTGGTGCACTCGGGCATGAGCGCGCGCAGGGTGCGGGTCAGGCCGCGCAGCAGGGGGAGGCCGGCCAGGAGCGGTTCGCCGCCGTGGAGGATGACGCGCACGGAGGCCGGCCGATGGTGTTCGGCGTGTTCGGCGATGCGCCGGCACACCTGTTCGGCCGTGTGCGGTGCCATGGTGTGCGGCTGGGTCCGCCAGAGCCGGTCGGCGGCCTCGTAGACGTAGCAGTAGGTGCAGGCGAGGTTGCAGCGGCTGTGCACCTTGACGACGAACTCCCGGAAGGGCAGCGGGCGCGTGCCGGCGGTGCGCAGGGCGGCGACGTCGAGGAGGTCGTCGGGCCAGCGGCCGGGCTCCGCGCGGTCCGCCGGCTTCACGGAGCGGGGGTGGTGGCCCGGCGGGGGCCCTCGGAGGTGTCGCCTCCGGAGTCGTAGGCGGCCACCGGCGCCTCCTCTCCGGCCAGTTGCCGCAGCACGCGGCGCAACGCCTCGGACAGCGCGGAGTCGGTGCCTTCCAGGATCTCCTCCAGGGGCAGCCCCGTCAGATCCGGCATGTCCGCCGTGCGCTCACCGGCCCCGCTCGGCATCGGTCTCAGCCCCCCACCTGTCGCCGCCACACCTTGACTGTCCTTTGCACCGACTTTGAGGATAACCACAGGAACGTGGGCAGGTCAGCCCGCGATTCGGGCGCGACGCACCGGTTCCGCTGTGGTGGATTGGACGGTTGTGCGACAGGGTGTCACCCTCCTGACCGGTCGTCATCCCCCGTCCGGAGCTGCGAGGTTGACCTTGGCACCGGGCAGCCGTCAGGCTCTGACGTGGTGAAGGTGTCGGGCGGCGGGAGAGTACAAGTGGAAACGGGGGCGCGTGGTACGGCAGTGCGGCCGGGGCGCCGGTCGTTACGGTCCTGGGGCGCGCGGCTGATGCCCGCCGACGGTGCGGACGACTCGCCGGCGCGCTGGGTGGTGCCGGCGGTGCTGATCGGCGCGGTGGCGGGGCTGGGCGCGGCGGCGCTGTTCGGTCTGCTGCACCTGTGCACCGGCTGGTTGCTGGAATCGGTGGCCGGTTACCGGCCCTACCGGACGTCGGCGGAGGGCGGATTCCGTACGCTGGCGGGTTCCGACCGGCCGTGGCTGGTGCCGTTGGTGGCGGCGGGCGGTGCCCTGGTGGCCACGGTGTTCGCCCTGTGGCTGGCGCCGGAGGCGCGCGGTCACGGCACGGACGCCGCCATCGCCGCCGCGCACCAGGATCCGACGGGCATGCGCGGCCGGGTGACGGTGGTGAAGCTGGTGGCGTCGGCCCTGACCCTCGGCTCCGGCGGCTCGGGGGGCACGGAGGGACCGGCCGCGCAGATCTCGGCGGCGTTCGGTTCGGTCATCGCCCGGCGCACCGGCATGTCCCGGGAGCAGGCCCGTACGGCCCTGGTGATCGGGCTCGCCTCGGGGGTGGGCGCGATCTTCAGGGCGCCGCTCGGCGGGGCGCTGCTCGGGGCGGAGATGCTGTACCGCAGGGGCATGGACGCCAAGGTGCTGCCGCAGGCGCTGATCGCCTCCGTCGCGGGCTGGCTGATGTTCGGCGCGTGCTTCGGGTTCACGCCGGTGCTGGGCGCCCACCCGGGCCAGGCGGTGAGCGGCGTGGGCGAGTTCGCCCTGGTGGCCGTGGTCGGGCTGGTCGCGGGCGGCGCGGGCCGGCTGTACACGGGGTGCTTCTACGCGGTGCACACGCGGGTGGAGAAACGGGCGCGCGGGCCGCTCGCCAGGATCGCCGCGCCGACGTTCGCCGCGCTGCTGGTCGGCGGGCTGGGGTTGCTGGTGCCGGGCGTGCTGGGCACGGGGTACGGCCTGATGGAGGCCGTGACCCAGCGTCAGCTGCTGATGGACCTGCCGCTGGCCGTGGTCCTGGCCCTGCCGCTGGCGAAGATCGTGGGTACGGCGCTGACGGTCGGCTCGGGCGGTTCGGGCGGCATCTTCGGGCCGGGCATGGTGGTGGGCGCCGGTGTGGGCGCGGCGCTGTGGCGGCTGGCGGAACCGCTCGGAATCGCTCCGCACAGCCCGCTGGTGCCGGTGGCGGTCGGGATGGCGGCCTGTCTGGGGTCCGTGGCCCACGCTCCTCTCGGGGTGCTGGTGATGGTGGCGGAGATGCTGGGCGACGCCTCGCTCCTCGGGCCTGGCATTCTGGCGGTGCTGTGCGCCCAGTCGGTCACCGGGCGGACGACGCTCTACCGGAGCCAGCTGGAGCGGGTCGGGGCCGTGCCGAGCCTGGTGAAGGTGGCGGGGCCCCCGGAGGACGCCGTGCCTGCGACGCAGCCCACGCGGGTGGCTCCCATGCGCCGGGAGCCGACGGATGCGGACCCTGTGGCGATCAAGTCGACGGATCCGATGCCGAAGTGATCCGGGCGCCGGCTCAGGCGTCGGCTGCGGCTGCGGCTGCGGCTTGGGCCGTGTCTCCGGTCGCGTCGGTCGCGTGAGGTGTGTCCGTCGTCCCCTCGTCCTCCTCTTCGTCCTCGTCCTGGTTCGCCCGCCCGTCCGGAGCGGCGTTCTCCCAGACCACCTTCACCTTCAGATGCCCCTCGACGCCGGTGCGCGCGATGACCGCGCCCGCCTCCACGCTGAACTTCACCCCGAACTCCAGCTCCACCGTGGACGGTGCGGCCGGCATCGAGGTGATCCGGCGCAGGGTGCGGGCCGCCACGTCGCGGATCTGGTCGAGGCCGTGCTCGAATCCGTCCACCGCCTGAGGCGGGGCGCCGCCACGCCGCCGTACGCGCTCCACTCCGGAGTCGTCCTCGGCCACCTCGACGTACACCCCCGCCGAGCCCTCCCCCAGCTCGAACCGCACCAGTTCGTCGGACATGCTCCCCCTTCCCCTCGCCGTGTCCGGTGCCCCGGGGTTCCCCGGGGCACCAGTACGAGCACCTACCCTCCGCCCTCCTGCCTGATGCCCCGGCAGGATCTAGGCTGCGGCCATGGAGGACGCGGGGATGGTCGGCTTGATGGGGCGTGTCACCGGTACCGTCGGGCCGGGGCTGGTCGGCGAGGTGATCGTCCGGGTGCGCGGCGGCGCCGAGCACTTCCTCGCCTACGCCGCCGACGGCAAGGGCCGGCTCGAGCGGGGCACGGTGGTGATGGTGGTGGAGTACCTGCCGCCCCGGACCGTCTACGTCGAGGCGGTGTACGACAGTTGAGCCCGCTCCGTCGCGGATGAGAGCGCAGGTGAGAGCCGTACGCGTCAAGATTGCAACAAGGACGCGCCGGTGTCTTCACCGCGGGCCGGCCGAGGAGCACACTCCCTTCGTTCGGTGCCGAACGGGCACCAACCCAAAGGGGGCGCATGCCGATGATCGTCGGCGTCGTGGCGGGGGTGGCGGTCGTCGCCGTCCTCGTCCTGATCGGTCTGTTCAAGCTGATGTGGCGGGTCGCCGAACCCAACGAGGCACTGATCATCTCGGGTTCCAAGCACCGGACCGAGGGCCTCGAGGAGGGCATGGGGTTCCGCATCGTCACCGGGCGCGGCACGCTGGTGCTGCCCGGGGTGCAGGTGGTGCGCAAGCTCTCGCTCGACCTGAACGAGACCGAACTGCACGTGGACTGCGTGACCCACCAGGGCATTCCGCTCAAGGTGCGAGGCGTGGTCATCTTCAAGGTGGGCGACGACTTCGTGTCGATCGCGAACGCGGCCCGCCGATTCCTGGACCAGCAGAAGCTGATGTCGGAGCGGGTGCACAACGTCTTCGCCGGTCATCTGCGCTCGATCGTGGGCGGGTTGACGGTGGAGGACATGATCCGCGACCGGGAGAAGCTGACCGGGCAGACCCGGGCGGCCTGCGGCACGGAGATGGAGAAGCTCGGCCTGATCGTGGACTCGCTGCAGATCCACGAGATCGAGGACCCGACCGGCTACATCCAGAATCTCGCGATGCCGCACGCGGCGGCCGTCCAGCGGGACGCGCGGATCGCGCAGGCCGAGGCCAACCGGCTGGCCACCGAGGCGGAGCAGCAGTCGTTCGCGCGGATGGCCGAGGCCACCCGGGACAGCGAGATCCTCCAGGCCGGCTACCAGGCCGAGCGGGACAAGGCGGCCGCGAAGGCCCGCCAGGCCGGCCCGCTCGCCGATGCCGGCGCCCGGCAGGAGGTGGTCGTCCAGGAGACGCGGGTCGCCGAACTGGAGGCGCACCGGCGCGAGCAGCAGCTCCAGGCGGACGTACGCAAGCCGGCGGACGCCAAGGCGTACGAGAAGCGGACGCTCGCCGAGGCCGAGCGGGACGCGCGGATCTCGGCGGCGCAGGCGAAGGCCAAGGAGACGGAGCTCGCGGCGGCGGCCGAGGCGACCCGGGTGAAGACGGCCGCGGGCGCGGAGGCGGAGGCCACCAAGACCCGGGGTGCGGCGACCGCCGCGGCCACCCGGGCCACCGGTGAGGCCGAGGCGGCGGCCGCGCAGGCGAAGGGCCTGGCGGACGCCGAGGCGACCAAGGCCAAGGGTCTGGCGGAGGCGGAGGCCATCAAGGCCCGGGCCGCGGCCCTCGCCGAGAACCAGGAGGCCGTCGTCGCCCAGCAACTCGCCGAGAACTGGCCGGAGATCGTCCAGGCGGGCGCCTCCGCCTTCGGCAACGTCGACAACATGGTGCTGCTCAACGGCGCCGACGGCATGGCCGACCTGTTCGCCAAGGCGCTCACCATGGGCGGCACCGGGCTGGGCCTGGCCCGCCAGCTGCTGGCGTCCATGAACCAGAACGGCTCGACCAGCAACGGCCAGGGCGGGAGCGGCGCTTCGCCGTCCCTGAACGGGAGCGTGCCGCCCCCGGTGCAGAAGGTCCCGGTGGACGGGGGCGAGAGCTGACCGGACCGTACCGGAGCACACGTGTGGGGCCTCCTTCCGGAGGGCCCCACACGCGTCGCTCACACCGTCAGCAGGCTGATTCCCAGGGCGATCAGCACGGCGACCTTGGCGACCTCCAGGACCACGTAGGCCAGGTGGCCCCGCGAGCGGGGGCCGTCGTCCTCGCCCGCCAGGACGCGGTCGGACCTGCGGTTGAGACGGGGCCGGACGAAGACCAGCTGGGCCAGGAGCAGGACGGCCACGGCCGCGGTCAGCGCGAGGACGCGGTTCGGGGCGTCGCCGACGGCCGTCGCGACGATGACGACGGCGGCCAGGGCGGCCTCCACCAGGTTCAGCGCCCGGAAGACCAGTCGGCCGATGCCCAGGCCGATGGGGATGGTCACACCGGGGGCGCGGAACTTCAGCGGTGCCTCCAGGAAGGAGATGGCCAGCACCATGCCGAGCCAGACGAAGGTGACCGCGCTCGCCGTGGCGGCCGACGTGGTGTTCATCGATGTGTGCCTCTCTGCCGGGGCGCGGGCCCACGGCCTGCTCACTTCACGGGGACTTCAGAAACTTCAGGGACTTCAGGGGGCTTCAGGAGGGTCCGGGAGGGCTCAGGGGGTCAGGGGCTCAGGGGGTCAGGGCGCCTCGAGGGACGTCATATGGGCCAGGCAGGAATCAGGTTCGGCGAAGGGTTCCAGGCCGGTCGCGGTCAGCGGGGCCCGGAGCCCGGCCAGCGCCCCCTGCATCAGCCCCAGATGGACCGGGCACACCAACGAGCCGTACTCCTCGGCCAGTTCCAGGAACGGGCAGTGCCGCAGCCGGATCCGCGCCGGCGGTTCCCCCGTGCCGCTCCCCTCGGGCACCGGGTCGAAGCCCAGGTCGTCCAGCAGGGCGACCAGACGCCCTGTCGCCTCCTCGGCGCTCGGCTCCCGGAAGGGCGGCAGCGGATCGACCAGGTACCGCCCCCACGCACGGCCCGCCTCCGTCGCGGCCGACCGGGCCTCGGGACCCCCGGAGGCCAACTGGCTGAGCAGGATCTGCGCCAGCAGGCGGTAGCCGCGCGTTCCGCCGCGGTCCATGCCGGGCTGCGGGACGTAGACGGTCCGGGGACGGCCGGGTCCCGAGGGCTTCTCGATCCGCCGCTCGACCAGCCCCTCGGCCACCATGGCGTCCAGGTGGAACCGCACGGTGTTGGGGTGGACCCCGATCCGCTCGGCCGTCTCCGTGACGCCCAGCGGCCCGGCGGCCGCGCGCAGCACGTCCAGCACCTCGCGCCGGCGAGGGCTCCGCCGTGTGGTGGCCACGCCTGCTCACCCCTTCTCAGCTGCGGCGATTTTCTACGAAACTCACTTGGAACAATCGTAGGCCACGCCTCGGAGCCGACGGAGAGAGGGGTAGCGCAGGACGCTGCACGTCGCCTCCGGCGGCGCCGTGCCCGGCATGCGCATCCGTCGGCCGAGCGAGGTGTCCTGACAGGGAATCAGCACCGCATGCCCGGTGTCCCGGCGCGCACGCGCACGCTCTAGGGTGCCCCCGTGACTGCCTTCACCGATGACGAGGTCCCGGGCCGCTACGGCCCCACCGCCACCACTGAGGCCGACCCGCGCTCGGTCGGCCGGGTGCGCACCGAGTACGCGCCCGCGCACGACGGCGACCCTGACCCCGGGGAGATCGTCTGGACCTGGGTGCCCTTCGAGGAGAACGACGGGCGGGGCAAGGACCGTCCGGTACTGGTGGTGGCGCGGGAGGCGGCCGGGACCCTGCTCGCCGTCCAGCTGTCCAGCAAGGCGCACGACGGCGACCGGGAGTGGGTGCCGATCGGGAACGGGCCTTGGGACCGGTCGGGACGCGACTCCTGGGTGGACGTCGACCGGGTGCTGCGGCTGCACGAGGACGGCATGCGGCGCGAGGCGTGCGCGCTGGACCGGATGCGCTTCAACTCGGTGGTGCACCGGCTGCGGGAGCGGTACGGCTGGAGCTGAGGCTCGAACTTGGGTTCGAACTCAGGTCGACATCGAGATCCAGGCTCCGGATTCAGGCGAACGCTCGTACGAACGCCTCGCGGACCAGGCCGTCCCGGGTGCGGTCCAGCACCCCGAACACCACGTGTTCGAAGGCGTCCGCGAAACGCCCGCCGGGGCTGAGCAGTGCCCGGAAGGCGCTCGCCACCTGCGCCGGGTCGTTGCGGAACACTCCACAGCCCCACGCGCCCAGCACCAGCCGCCGGTAGCCGTGCGCGGCGGCCGTCTCCAGCACCCGCTCGGCGCGGACGGCCAGGGCGCGCGGCAGTTCACCGGCGCGCTCCGGGGCGTCGCGCAGCAGCACCCCCGCGTTCGGCGCGGCGGCGGTCAGGAAGCCGGCGGTGTACGGCTCGTCCAGCAGCCGGTGCCCGTCGTCGCGGAAGACGGGCACCGCCGGTGAGTGGATCACCCGATCGGAGTAGAGCGGGTCACGGCGGGCCCGATGGCGGTCGTAGAACTCCCTGGCCGTGAGCAGGCAGGTGTGCAGGGCGGAGGCGCGGCACAGGGCCTCCTCCTGGGCCTGGGCGCCGTTGAGGTAGCCGCCGCCGGGGTTGCGGGCCGAGGCGAAGTTCAGGACGGCCACCGGGGGGCCGGAGAGCCGTCGTGCCGCCGCCAGGCTGCTCTCGCCCGTGACCTCGACGGACGTCGCGACCGGGGTCCAGCGCGGTACGGGCACCGGCTCCGGGCCGTACACGCGGGTGCCCTGCCGGGCGGCCTCGACGGCCGCCGCGATCCGCACCTCGCGTCCGTCGGCGGCGCGGTAGGCGCCCGCCATCACGATCTGCTCCGTCTGCTGCGCGATCCCGCGCAGGCGCGCGCTCATGGCGCCACCCCCGTACGCGCCACGACCGCGCGCCGCGCGGCCTCCCCCGTCGTGCTCATGCACGCATCGTGGGCGATCCTGAACGTGCGGTGCAAACGGGTTTTTGGGACGTGAGGCTCCCTGTGGGCCCCGTGAAGCGCCGGCAAACATCGCGGAAACGGAGATTTCAGGGCAGGATTGTCACGATCTGCACCCTTGTGCGAATCGGCCGCAGGGTCTTGGGTGGGACGGTATGACTCCGTCCCGGCCCACCGATCCCGGGCCGGTGGCATGGTGGAATCTCAGGAGGATCCCGACATGTCAGATTCGCCCGCCGCCCCGGCGAGCGGCTGTACGCAGGGCCGTACGGCCCTCACCGAGGCCGAGGTCGAGGCACTGGTCAGCGGCATCTGCTTCAAGACCGGACCACCGCGCACCGTCGGCGTCGAGGTGGAGTGGCTCGTCCACGAGCTGCGTACTCCGCACGTCCCCGTCGCACCCGAACGTCTGGAAGCGGCCTACGCCGCACTGCGGACCGTGCCCCTGAGGTCGGCGCTCACCGTCGAACCCGGCGGCCAGCTGGAGCTGAGCTCGCCGCCCGCCGCCTCCCTGATGGAGTGCATCGGCACCGTCTCCGCCGACCTCGACGCCGTCCGTGCCGTACTGGCCGAGGGCGGCCTCCGCCTCGTCGGCATCGGCCACGACCCCTGGCACACGCCCCGCAGGTTCCTGCGCGAGCGGCGCTACGACGCCCTCGAGACCTGCCTGGACCGCGGCGGCCCGGCCGGCCGGCACATGATGTGCACCACGGCATCCGTGCAGGTGTGCCTGGACGCCGGCCACGAGGAGCCGGGACCGCTGGGCCATGTGCGGCGGTGGTGGCTCGCACACCAGCTGGGCCCCGTCCTGGTGGCCGTGTTCGCCAACTCCCCGCTGCTCGGACGCCGGCCCACGGGCTGGCTCTCCACCCGGCAGCTGCTGTGGACCGAGATAGGCCCCGGCCGGGCGGGCGCTCCCCCGCTGGACGGTGCTCCGCGCACCGCGTGGGCGCGGCATGTGCTGGACGCGCCGGTGATGTGCGTCCGCGACGACAGCGGGCCGTGGCAGGTGCCCGAGGCGCTGACGTTCCGGGACTGGATCCGCTCGGGCCGGCCGCGGCCGCCGACGAGAGACGACCTCGAGTACCACATGACCACGCTGTTCCCTCCGGTCAGGCCGCGCGGCCACCTGGAGCTGCGCATGATCGACGCCCAGCCCGGCGACGACGGGTGGATCGTGCCGCTCGCGGTGACGACGGCGCTCTTCGACGACCCGGAGGCGGCGGAGACCGCGTACCGGGCGGTGAAACCGCTCGCCGAGCGGACCCTCGCCCTGCCGGCGCCGCACAATCCGCTGTGGACCGACGCCGCCCGCACCGGGCTCGCCGACCCGGAGCTGCACGAGGCGGCGATCGCCTGCTTCGTCGCCGCCCTGGAGGCACTGCCCCGGATCGGCGCCACCGCCGAGGTCACCGACGCCGTCGCGACGTTCCTGGACCGCTACGTCCTCAAGGGTCGCGCTCCCGCCGACGACCTGCTCGACCGACTGCGCGGCCCGGACCGCCGTCGCCCCCACGGGAAGGACATCCGCACATGACCGACCCCGCATCCGGCACCGCGCCCGACACCACCCGGGACTCCGGGCCCGAGCCCGCGTCCGGCCCCTCATACGACCCCGAGACGCTGCGGGAGCGGGTGCTCGGTTCGCTCACCACGGCCCGGGACCGCACCACCCTGCTGACCACCTGCGTCGAGGAGCCCGATCTCACCGCCCAGCACTCGCCGCTGATGTCCCCCCTGGTGTGGGACCTCGCGCACATCGGCAACCAGGAGGAGCTGTGGCTGCTGCGCGCGGTCGGCGGCCGGGAGGCCATGCGACCGGAGATCGACGGCCTGTACGACGCCTTCGAGCACCCGCGTGCCGAACGTCCCTCGCTGCCGCTGCTGGCACCCGACGAGGCCCGCTCGTACGCCGCCGAGGTGCGCGGCCGGGTGATGGACGTCCTGGAGTCCACCGCGTTCCACGGGACGCGGCTGACCGAGGCGGGCTTCGCCTTCGGGATGATCGCCCAGCACGAACAGCAGCACGACGAGACGATGCTGATCACCCATCAGCTGCGCCGGGGCCCGCAGGCCCTGACCGCATCCGACCCGGATCCGGCGCCTCTGTTCACCGGACCGGCGGAAGTGCTGGTCCCCGGCGGCCCGTTCACCATGGGCACCTCCACCGAGCCGTGGGCGCTGGACAACGAGCGGCCCGCGCACGTGCGCGAGGTGGCGCCGTTCTGGATCGACACCACCCCGGTCACGAACGGCGCGTACACGGCGTTCATCGAGGACGGCGGCTACGACGACCCGCGCTGGTGGGCGCCGGACGGCTGGACCCACATACGGCGGCACGAGATCGACGCGCCGCTGTTCTGGCGCCGTGACGCCGGGCAGTGGCTCCGGCGCCGCTTCGGCGTCACCGAGGCCGTGCCGGCCGACGAGCCGGTGCTGCACGTGTGCTGGTACGAGGCCGACGCGTACGCCCGCTGGGCGGGGCGCCGGCTGCCCACCGAGGCCGAGTGGGAGAAGGCGGCGCGCCACGACCCGGCCCGCGACCGCTCGACACGCTACCCGTGGGGCGACGCCGACCCGGCCCCGGAGCACGCCAACCTCGGCCAGCGGCACCTGCGCCCGGCCCCGGCCGGCAGCTATCCGGCCGGCCAGTCGCCGCTGGGCGTACGGCAGTTGATCGGTGACGTGTGGGAGTGGACGGCGAGCGACTTCCTGCCGTACCCGGGGTTCGTCGCGTTTCCGTACAAGGAGTACTCGGAGGTGTTCTTCGGGCCCGAGTACAAGGTGCTGCGCGGCGGTTCGTTCGCCGTGGACCCGGTGGCCTGCCGGGGTACGTTCCGCAACTGGGACTATCCCGTCCGGCGGCAGATCTTCTCCGGGTTCCGCACGGCCCGCTCGGCCGAGCGGGGAGACACCTGATGTGCCGTCACCTGGCGTACGTGGGAGACGAGGAGCCGATCGGCCGGCTCCTCGTGGAACCGCCGCACGGCCTGTACCGGCAGTCGTGGGCGCCCAGGCAGCAGCGGTACGGGACGGTCAACGCCGACGGCTTCGGCGTCGGCTGGTACGCCGCGGGCGACCCGGTGCCGGCCCGCTACCGCCGGGCCGGGCCCGTGTGGGCGGACCTGTCCTTCACCGACCTGGCCCGGGTCGTGCGCACCACCGCGCTGCTGGCCGCCGTACGGGACGCGACCCTGGCGGGCGCGGACGCGGAGGCCGCGGCGGCGCCGTTCGCCGCGGGCCGGTGGCTGTTCAGCCACAACGGAGCCGTCCCCGGCTGGCCGGGCTCGCTCGCGGGCCTCGCCCGCACCCTGCCGGCCCAGGACCTGCTGTCGCTGGAGGCCCGCAACGACTCCGCGCTCGTCTGGGCACTGGCACTGGCCCGGCTGCGCGGCGGCGACGAGCCGGGTCAGGCGCTCGCCGACACCGTCGCGGAGGTGGCCTCGGCCGCCCCCGGCGCCCGGCTCAACCTGCTGCTCACCGACGGCGGGACGATCACCGCGACCGCCTGGGGCGACACCCTGTGGTACCTCGCCGAGCCCGGCCGGAGCGCGGTCGTGGCCTCCGAACCGTACGACGACGATCCGCGCTGGCTCCAGGTCCCCGACCGCACACTGCTCGTGGCGAGCCGCCAGGACGTCCTGCTCACCCCGCTCAAGGACCTCACCGAGGACCTGGCATCCGCACCATCCGAGGAGCCGAGCCGTTGAGTCCGTTCCACGTCACCCGCACCCTGCCCGAGGACGCCATGGCCGCCGCCCTGCGCGCCGACGTCCTGCACGGCCTGACCTCCGATCCCAAGACCCTGCCGCCGAAGTGGTTCTACGACGCGCACGGCAGCGACCTGTTCGAGCAGATCACCGAACTGCCCGAGTACTACCCGACCCGCGCCGAGCGCGAGATCCTCGTCGAACGGGCGCACGAGATCGCCGCGGCGCTGCCCGCCCGCACACTCGTCGAGCTGGGCTCCGGTTCCTCGGAGAAGACGCGCCACCTGCTCGACGCGCTGACCGGCCTGCACAGCTACGTGCCGGTCGACGTCAGCGAGAGCGCGCTGGAGCACGCCGGGCAGGCCCTGGCCGCCGAGCGTCCGGGGCTGAACGTGCACGCGCTGATCGCGGACTTCACCGCCGGACTCGCGCTGCCCGACACGCCCGGTCCCCGGCTGCTGGCCTTCCTCGGCGGCACGATCGGCAACCTGCTGCCCGAGGAGCGCGCCGGCTTCCTGGCCGGGGTGCGGGCCCTGCTCTCCCCCGGTGACGCGCTGCTGCTCGGTACGGACCTGGTGAAGGACGAGGCCGTGCTGGTGCGGGCGTACGACGACGCGGCCGGGGTGACGGCGGCCTTCGACAAGAACGTCCTGACCGTCGTCAACCGCGAACTGGGCGCCGACTTCGACCCGGACGCCTTCGACCACGTGGCGGTGTGGGACGCCGGCCACGAGTGGATCGAGATGCGCCTGCGCTCCCGCACCGCCCAGACCGTGAAGGTCCCCGCCCTCGACCTCGCCGTCCACTTCGCCCCAGGCGAGGAACTGCGCACCGAGGTCTCGGCGAAGTTCCGCCGAGAGGGGGTGAAAGCCGAACTGGCCGCCGCCGCCCTGGACCTGACCCGCTGGTGGACCGACACCGACGACCGCTTCGCGCTGTCGCTGAGCGTGGCGCGGTGACCAGTGACCGGTGACCGGTGGTGACCGGTCACCGCTGATCCAGGCCGACAGGTCAGCCCAGGCCGGGGGCCAGCTGTTCGGTGATGCGCCGGGAGGCCTGGCGGGCCGCGGTGTGCGGGTCGGCTCCGTTGAGCACCTTGGTCATGTACTCCTTGATCGGGTTGTCTGCCTCGACGGCCGCCCACTGCGGCGTACTGGGGGTCGCCCGGCCGTGCGCGGCGCCGGCCGCCATGGCGGCGACCGCCTCCTCGCCGGCGACGGCCGGGGCGAGCGTCGTCTTGTTGGGGACGTAGTTCATCGTGCGGGCCAGGTCGGTGTCCCACTTGGCGCCGGTCAGGGCCGCGACGACGGCGACGGCGGCGTCCCGGTCGTCGGTGTTCCTCGGTACGACGAAGTCGGAGCCGCCGGTGAAGACCGCGCCCGGCCGTCCGGCGGTCTTCCCGGGCACGGGGAAGAAGCCCAGCTCGTCCTTGAGGGCGGGGTTCTTCTGCACGATGGCCTGGACGACGCCGGGCACGGCCACGATCTGCGCCACCTTCCCGCCCGCGAACACATCGGCCTGCGGCGGGTGCTCCTCGTCGGCGTCGGCCGGGCCGTTCCCGAGCTCTTGCAGCCGCCGGTAGAAGTCCATGCCGCGCAGGGCGGCCGGGGTGTCCAGGGTGCCCTTCCAGGTGTTGGTGGACTGCTTGGCGAGGTCGCCGCCCTCGTCCCAGATGAAGCCGGACAGCGTGTACCAGTCCTGCCCGGCCAGGTAGATGCCCTGGTTGCCGCCCGAGTCGAGTTTCTGGGTGTCGGCGAGCCACTCGTCCCGGGTGCGGGGCGGGGAGGTGATGCCCGCCTTCTCGAACAGGTCCTTGCGGTAGATCACCACCCGGCTGGCGGCGTACCAGGGGATGCCGAACTGCGCGGAGTTGTCCAGCCCCGGCTCGGCGAGGCCGGGCAGCCAGTCCTGCATGCCCCAGTCCCGCATCGACTCCAGGGTCAGGTTGGTCAGCCGGCCTCCCTCCACGTACTGGGCGACCTGTGTGTTGCCGACCTCGATGACGTCGGGGCCGTCGTCGGCGGAAGTCGCCGAGAGCGCGGCCTGCACCTTCGGGCCGATGCCGGTCCACTGCTGGATACGGATGTCGAGGCGCAGATCGTCGTGGCTGCGTTCGAAGTCCTCGGTGAAGCGGCGCAGGAAGTCCTGCGACGCGCTGCCCTGCATCAGCCACACGGTCACGGTGTGCCGCCCGCCTCCGCCGCCGGGCAGCACACCGCAGGCACTGACCAGGGAGGCGGACGCGCAGACGAGGGCGAGAAGGCGACGTCTCACGAAGGGTCCTTTTCTGTCTGTGGACTTCTGTCTGTGGACAGGGAAGATCCCGACGTGGGGGGCCGAGCAGAAGGCTCGCACGGGCGTGCTGGGATTTTGGTATGGACCAATACGTAGGTCAAGTGGTGGACCGGTGACAGTCCGCACATCTCGCGATCCGCCACCGCATACGGCACGGTGGAGTGACGTGGGACACGCCCGTCACCGGCGTGTCACCGACGGGTGTGAGGTCCCCAGTCGTCGTCACCGTCCACGGCGCCCGGCATCCCGGCGCCGTCCGCGAGAGGAGCACCCGCATGACCAACCACATCTACCGGGTCACCGAGATCGTCGGCAGTTCGCACGAGGGGGTGGACGACGCCATCCGCAACGCCGTCACCCGTGCCTCGCAGACCCTGCGCAACCTGGACTGGTTCGAGGTGACCCAGGTCAGGGGCCAGATCGAGAACGGGCGGATCGAGCACTACCAGGTGGGGCTCAAGCTCGGCTTCCGGATCGAGGACGCGGACTGAGGAGATTCAGGACGCGGACGGGGGCGGCCGGGTCACGGCGGGCCGCCCCGGCACCGGTCAGGTCCGCCCCTCGCGCTCCTGCGCGATCTTCAGCTCGGCGGAGGGGGCCGCCCAGCGGGCGCGCAGGACGCGGAAGCCCGCCCCTTCGGCGTCCGCGCACACCAGCTCGTCGTCGTCCACGAGGACGCGGATCTCCCGGGTACGGGCGAGCCGGCGCAGGGTCTCCAGCTTGGTGCGGCGGGCCGGCCTGCGGTCGTCGTCGCGCCGCATGTGCACGCGTCCCTCGGGCAGCCCGTGGGCGGCGAGCCAGTCGAGGGTGTCCCGGCGGCACCGCTCGGGCCGCCCGGTGAGGTAGACGACCTCGCATTCGCGGGCACTGTCCAGGGCGAGCCGTACGCCCTCGGCGAGCGGCGGATCCTGGGGCGCGGCGGCGAAGAAGGCGTCCCAGTCCCGGGGCCGCTGCTCGAGGAACCGCTGCCGGTGGGCCGTGTCGGCGAGGGTGTTGTCCAGATCGAACACGGCGACGGGCCGCTGACTGCTCTCCTTCACACGCACAGCCTAGGGGGTGTCTCGTCGATCGGGCCGGATCAGGGAGCCACCGCGAGCCCGGCATGATCGGCGAGGCACCCCCTCGGGCGCGCGCCCGCCCGGCGGAGCGGACACGCTGCCGTCCGCCTCCGTACGGCGTGCCGTCCGGATGCGGGGGCGGGCGCCGCGCCCGATGCTGGGAACATGTCCGGATCACTGCCCGTGACCGTGCACCCGCCCTCGCCGACGGGCGGCCGGCGCGTCCGTGTGGACGGCGAGATCCTGGGGCTGGCGTACAGCATCGCGGATGTCGCCGAGTTCCTGCGCCGGGCCGGCCTCGAGGTCGACCCCGCGGAGGTCACGGTGTCCCCGCTGATCGACTGGCGCGGCGTCGGCCCCGAGTACTGGGGCCCGGAGACGGACGGCACCTCCCCCGGCTCCGGCTGACCCCGCCGCGCCGCACGGCTTGCCCCGGAGCACCCCAGGCCGGCCCCACGGCACCGCTCGCCGCCCACAGTGCCGCACGGGAATGCCCACAGCGCCGCCCAAGAATCACGGGCGCGTCCCCGCGTTGAACCGGGTGTGAGTTCCCTGATCGCGGCCACCCGCTTCTCCGTCCTGGACCGCTCCCGCACGCGTGAGGGCCACCCGCCCTCCGAGGCGCTGCGCGACACCGTGCGGCTGGCGCGGGAGGTGGAGCGCCTCGGCTACCACCGGTTCTGGGTCTCGGAGCACCACGGCGTGCCCGGCGTCGCCGGATCCGCGCCGACGGTGCTGGCCGCCGCCGTGGCGGGCGCGACCCGCGCGATCCGGGTGGGCACCGGCGGCGTGATGCTGCCCAACCACCAGCCGCTGGTGGTGGCCGGCAGTTCGGTGTGCTGGAGTCGCTGTACCCGGGGCGCATCGACATGGGCCTCGGCCGTTCCGTCGGCTTCACCGACGGCGTCCGCAGGGCCCTGGGACGGGACAGGCACGCCGCCGAGGACTTCGCGGCGCAGCTGACCGAACTGCTCGGCTGGTTCGAGGGCACGTCCCCGACGGGGGTGCGCGCACGGCCCGCCGAGGGTCTGCGCGTGCCGCCGTTCGTGCTGGCGATGGGCGAGGGCGCCGCCATCGCGGCCCGCGCGGGCCTGCCCATGGTCATCGGCGACCTGCGCGACCGGGAGAAGATGCTGCGCGGCATCGAGCGGTACCGCGAGGCCTTCCGCCCCTCCCCGTGGGCGCGGGAGCCGTACGTCGTGATCTCCGGCTCGGTCGCGGTGGCCGGCACCCCCGAGGAGGCCCGCCGGCTCCTGGTCCCGGAGGCCTGGTCCATGGCCCACGCCCGCACCCACGGCACGTTCCCGCCGCTGCCGCCCGCCGAGCGCGTCGAGTCCCTGCCGATGACCGCGAAGGAACGCGGCTTCTACGACTCCGGCCTGACCGGCCACCTCGCGGGCACCGGGGAACAGGTCGCCGGGGAGCTGGAGACGGTGCTGAAGGAGACGGGCGCCCAGGAGGTCCTGCTCACCACCAGTACCTACGATCGCGAGGCGCTGCTGGACTCCTACCGGCGGCTGGCACGGCTCTTCGGCGCCTGACGGCGGCCCCGGGGCGGGTTTGACCCTCGACCTGGTCGAGGGCCCAGGGTTGCGGGTGTGGAGAGCGAGATGCGCAGTATCGGGGAGATGGCCCAGGACAGCGGACTGAGCGTGAGCGCGCTGCGGTTCTACGACCGTGCCGGGGTACTGGTCCCGGCCTGGGTCGATCCGGTGAGCGGCTACCGCTGGTACGAGCCGGGACAGCTCGACGAGGCGCGGGTACTGGCCCGGCTGCGGCGGGCCGGGATGCCGCTGGCCGACATCCGGCTGGTGCTGGCCGGCTGGTCCGGCGCGGACACCGATCTGGTGCTGAAGCTGCTGCGGGCGCACCTGCGCCGGCTCGAAGCGGGACTGTCCGATGCCCGCGGTGAGTTCTCCGCCCTCCGATCGCTACTCGACCACAGGGAGAACCCCATGGCATCGCTCCGCACCGCCCCCGCCCGCCTGTCCCTCGCCGCGTCCGGGCTGGCCGCCGCGTTGGACGCGGTCCACTTCGCGGTCAGCACCGATCCGGAACTGCCGATGCTGGGCGGGGTCCTGTTCGACATCGAGGGCGACGGACTCCGGGTCGTGGCCACCGACCGCTATCGCATGGCGGTGGGGCGCACCGCCACCACGGGGTACGGCGAGCACCGCGTCCAGGTCATCGTGCCCAGTCCGCTCGTCGAGGCGATGCGGGCCCTGCTGAGCGGAGAGGGTTCCGTCCGGCTCACCGTGGACGGCGGCCGCGTGACACTGGAGGCGGGCGACCGTCAGACGGCCGGCCAGTGCCTCGACCACGACTTCCCGGACTACCGTCGCCTCCTTCAGCTGCCGGCCGGGCGGCGGGCCCTCGTCGATGTGCCGGACTTCCGGAAGGCGCTGGAAACAGGCCCCGTCCGGGCCGGTGAGGTGCGCGAGAAGGACGGCGCCTCCTGCGACATCGCGGTGCTCGCCGTCGCGGACGACGGCACGGTGACGGTCTGTGCGGACGGGGACGACGACCGTGGTGACCGTGTCGCCGTGAGCCGCGCGTTCCTGCTGCAGGCGCTCGCCTCCGCCGGCCGCGACCGGCTGATCCTGGAGTTCGGCGCTCCCACGGCCCCGGTCGCGATCCGCCGGCCCGGGGACGAGGACACGTTCTCGATCCTGATGCCGGTCCGTCTGGAGGCCTGACCACGCTCCCTGGTCCCGCGGAACGTCGAGCCGAGGTGGGTCGCCGGGGGGTGCGAACTCCGGCTCGGCGTTTCGCATAGGATCGCGGGGTTTGCCCCTCGACCACCGCACCTCCGTACGGAGCGACCCCATGCACACCCCCCACGACCCGTACGTCCGCGTCCGCGGTGCCCGTGAGCACAATCTCAAGGGGGTGGACGTCGATGTGCCGCGGGACGCGCTGGCCGTGTTCACGGGGGTGTCGGGGTCGGGGAAGTCGTCGCTGGCGTTCGGGACGGTCTACGCGGAGGCGCAGCGGCGGTACTTCGAGTCGGTGGCGCCGTACGCGCGCCGGCTGATCCACCAGGTGGGGGCGCCGAAGGTCGCGGAGATCAGCGGGCTGCCGCCCGCGGTGTCGCTGGAGCAGCGGCGTTCGGCGCCGACCTCGCGGTCCTCCGTGGGGACGGTGACCAACCTCTCCAACTCCCTGCGCATGCTGTTCTCGCGGGCCGGTGACTACCCGCCGGGCGCCGAGCGGCTGGACTCGGACGCCTTCTCGCCGAACACGGCGGCCGGGGCCTGCCCGGAGTGCCACGGGCTGGGGCGGGTGCACCATACGGCGGAGGAACTGCTGGTCCCGGACCCCTCGCTGTCGATCCGCGAGGGGGCGATCGCGGCGTGGCCGGGTGCCTGGCAGGGCAAGAACCTGCGGGACATCCTGGACGCGCTCGGGTACGACGTGGACCGGCCCTGGCGCGAACTGCCCGCCGAGCAGCGGGAGTGGATCCTGTTCACGGACGAGCAGCCGGTGGTGACCGTGCATCCGGTGCGGGAGGCCGACCGTATCCAGCGGCCCTACCAGGGCACGTACATGAGCGCCCACCGGTATGTGATGAAGACGTTCGCCGATTCGAAGAGCGCGACGCTGCGGGCGAAGGCCGAGCGCTTCCTCGTCTCGGCCCCCTGCCCGGTCTGCGGTGGCGGCAGGCTGCGGCCCGAGGCGCTGGCCGTCACCTTCGCGGGGCGCACCATCGCCGAGCTGGCCGCGCTGCCGCTGAGCGAGCTGGCCGGGGTCCTTCACGGCACCTCGGAGGCCGCCCGTGTCCTCACCGACGACCTGAAGTCCCGTATCGCGCCCGTCGTGGAGCTCGGCCTCGGCTATCTCAGCCTGGACCGGGCCGCTCCCACCCTGTCGGCCGGTGAGCTCCAGCGGCTGCGCCTGGCCACCCAGCTGCGCTCCGGGCTGTTCGGTGTGGTGTACGTCCTCGACGAGCCGTCGGCGGGGCTGCACCCGGCGGACACCGAGGCCCTGCTCACGGTGTTGCGGCGGTTGAAGGCCGCGGGCAACTCGGTGTTCGTGGTGGAGCACCATCTGGACGTGGTGCGCGGCGCCGACTGGGTCGTGGACGTGGGGCCGCGGGCCGGGGAGCACGGCGGGCGGGTGCTGCACAGCGGGCCCGTCGCCGAGCTGGCGGGGGTGGCCGAGTCGGCCACGGCCCGTTACCTGTTCGGCCGGGGCGGCGCGCCGGTGCGCCGGCTCCGGCCGCCGCGCGGGCAGTTGAAGGTCGGTCCGGTCACCCGGCACAACCTGTGCGGGGTGAGCGCCGAGTTCCCGTTCGGGGCGTTCACCGCGGTCACCGGTGTCTCGGGGTCCGGCAAGTCCACGCTCGTCGGGGCGATCACGGAGGACCTGGCCGGGGTCGGGCGGCTGGTCCGCGTGGACCAGAAGCCGATCGGGCGTACCCCGCGCTCCAACCTGGCCACGTACACCGGGCTGTTCGACGTCGTACGGAAGGTGTTCGCGGGCACCGACGCGGCCCGCGAACTCGGTCACGGAGTCGGGCGGTTCTCCTTCAACGTGGCCGGTGGCCGGTGCGAGACCTGCCAGGGCGAGGGGTTCGTCAGCGTGGAGCTGCTGTTCCTGCCGAGCACCTACACCCCGTGCCCGGACTGCGGTGGGGCCCGGTACAACCCCGAGACGCTCCGCGTGACGTACCGCGGGCGGAACATCGCCGAGGTGCTGGACATGACGGTGGAGTCCGCGGCGGAGTTCTTCGCCGACACCCCGGCCGCGGCCCGCAGCCTCGGCGCCCTGCTCGACGTGGGCCTCGGCTATCTGCGTCTGGGACAGCCCGCGACCGAGCTGTCCGGCGGCGAGGCGCAGCGCATCAAGCTGGCCAGTGAGCTCCAGCGCGGGCGCCGCGGCCACACCCTCTACCTCCTGGACG
The DNA here is from genome assembly GCF_040628575.1 of Streptomyces sp. NPDC006393. Classification (NCBI taxonomy): domain Bacteria; kingdom Bacillati; phylum Actinomycetota; class Actinomycetes; order Kitasatosporales; family Streptomycetaceae; genus Streptomyces; species Streptomyces sp. NPDC006393. Next base: position 69,084 of record NZ_JBEXZD010000002.1, on the reverse strand, counting down.
AACCGACGACCGGTCTGCACCCCGCGGATGTCGAGGTGTTGATGCGGCAGCTGCACGGGCTGGTCGACGCCGGGCACACCGTGATCGTCGTCGAGCACGACATGTCCGTCGTCGCGGGCGCCGACTGGGTCGTGGACCTGGGGCCGGGCGGCGGTGACGCGGGCGGCCGGATCGTGGCGGCGGGACCGCCGGCTCAGGTGGCCCGGGCCGAGGGGAGCGCCACGGCGCCCTATCTGGCGCGGGCGCTGCGACCGGAGCCAGTAATTCCCCAGTAACGGCGTCTTCCTAGCTTGGGGCTCCCCCTTACCCTCCCAGGAGGAGCAGCCCCGATGCACCTGCCCCGACCGCCCCGGCGCAGATCCGCCGCATGGGCGGCGGCCGCGTTCACCGCGACCGCGCTGATCACCGGCGTGACGCCGGCCGTCGCCGCCGACACCCCGTCCGCCGCGGCCACCGCGAAGATCGACTCGGCCCTGAGCAGCGCCGTCGCCAAGGGCGGCGACGCGACGTTCTTCGTCGTCCTCAAGGACAAGGCCGACCTGACGACCGCCGAGAAGCAGCGCACGCACGCCAAGAAGGCCACGGCCGCCTACAAGGCGCTGAGGACGACCGCCGAGGACAGCCAGAAGTCGCTCACCTCCTTCCTCGACAACAAGAAGGTCGGCCACAAGGACTACTGGATCGCCAACACGGTCCAGGTCACCGGTGACAAGGCCCTCGTCGACGAGCTCGCGAAGCGCTCGGACGTGAAGTCGATCGTCAAGAAGCAGACGTTCAAGCTCGACGCCACCGAGACGTCCGACGCCAAGGTCACCAAGACGCGCACCGCGTCGGCGGGCACCGACTCGTCCGCCGGCGGCGACGAGACCCCCGAGTGGGGTGTCTCCGACATCGAGGCCGACCAGGTCTGGGACCAGTACGGCGACCGCGGCGAGGGCATCGTCATCGCCAGCGTCGACTCGGGTGTGCAGTACGACCACCCGGACCTGGTGAAGCAGTACCGGGGCAACAACGGCGACGGCACCTTCACCAACGACTACAACTTCTACGACACGATGGGCGTCTGCGCCACCAGCAGCACGCCCTGCGACGACAACGGCCACGGTACCCACACCATGGGCACGATGGTCGGCGCGCACGGCATCGGTGTCGCGCCGGACGCGAAGTGGATCGCCGCCAAGGCCTGCGGAGGCCCGAAGGGCGAGTGCCCCGACGACGACCTGCTCGCCGCCGGCCAGTGGATCCTCGCGCCGACCGACCACAACGGGCAGAACCCGCGCCCGGACCTCGCCCCGAACATCGTCAACAACTCCTGGGGCGGCGACGGCACCTTCTACACGGACATCGTCAACGCCTGGAACGCGGCGGGCATCTTCGAGGCGTTCGCGGCCGGCAACGACGGTGACGGCACGACGTGCTCGACGACCCACCCGCCGGGGGCGCAGACGGAGTCCTACGGTGTCGGCGCCTACGACGTGAACGGCAAGATCGCCAACTTCTCCGGCTTCGGCCCGTCCCCGATCGACGGCTCGGCCAAGCCGAACATCTCGGCGCCGGGTGTCAACGTGCAGTCCACGTGGCCGGGTTCGGCGTACAACACCGAGTCCGGTACGTCGATGGCGACCCCGCACCTCGCGGGCGCCGTGGCCCTGCTCTGGTCCGCTGCCCCGTCGCTGATCGGCGACATCGACGCGACCCGCACGCTCCTCGACGAGGGCGCCCGCGACGTCGACGACACGCACTGCGGCGGCACCGCCGGCATGAACAACGTGTGGGGCGAGGGCAAGCTCGACATCCTCGCGTCCATCGACAAGGCCCCGCACACCGCGGCCACCGTCTCCGGAAAGGTCACCGACAAGTCGACCGGCGCGGCGCTGGCGAACATCACCGTGAAGGCCACCGACACCGCCGGTGCGGTCCGCACCGTCACCACCGGCCCGGACGGCTCCTACCGTCTGCCGCTGGCCCCGAGCACCTACGGCTTCACCTTCAGCGGCTACGGCTACGCCGACGGCACCACCGACCACGTCACGCTCGACGCCCAGCAGGTCTACACCCAGGACATCGCGCTGACCCCGGTTCCCACGCGCAAGGTCTCCGGCGCCGTCCTCGACGTCACCGGCAAGCCGCTGCCCGGCGCGAGGGTCGAACTGAACGGCACGCCGCTGGACGCCGTCACCACCGACGCCGACGGCCGGTACTCCTTCGCCAAGGTCGCCGAGGGCTCCTACAACCTAGCGGTGAAGCCGGCCGCCCCGGTCCGGTGCAACGGCGTCTACACCGGCGCCGCCACCGTCGGCGCCGCCGACCTGACCAAGGACGTCCAGGTCCCTGACCGCACCGACAGCGCAGGCACCCTCAGCTGCGCCCCGGTCACGTACTCCTGGATCAAGGGCGCCGACAAGGTCACGCTCAGCGGGGACGAGGACGCCAAGACGATCTCGCTGCCGTTCCCGGTCAAGGTGTACGGCGTCTCGTACACCAGCACCTCGATCACGACCAACGGTCTGCTGAACTTCCTCCAGCCGCGCCTCGGCGACTACGCCAACGTCGCCCTGCCCAGCGCCTCGCAGCCCAACGGCGTCGTCGCCCCCTTCTGGGACGACCTGGTCCTGGACGGCAAGTCGAGCGTGCAGACGGCCACCACCGGCAGCAAGGGCTCGCGCACCTTCGCGATCGTGTGGAACAAGGCGCAGCTCCTCGACGGTTCGGGCGACCGTGTGACCTTCGAGGCGGTGTTCTCCGAGGCCACCGGAGCGGTCACCTTCCAGTACCAGTCGGTTCCGGACAAGGGCGCGAGCGCGACCGTCGGCATCGAGAACCAGGCCGGCACCGACGCGCTGCAGTACTCCTTCAACCAGAACGCCCTCACGGATCAGTCCGCGATCCGCTTCACCCCGAAGGCCGCGTGATGACGACCAAGACCTCCAGACGAGGCGTGCGCCTCGCATCCGCCCTGGTGGCGGCGGGCCTCGTACTCGGTGTGGCCCCCGCGACAGCCGTAGCCGAGGACGACAGCGGCGTCATGACGCTGACGGACCAGCAGGCCGACACCCTGGCCGAGCGCATCCAGCCCGACGTGTACGGCGACCAGGCCCGGAAGTCCGACCCGCAGAACGCGGTTCCGGACTCGGACGCGACCTCCGGCGACGACACCGGCACCCCGGACTCGACGGACTCCGGTGGCTCCACCGACGCGCTGCCGACCCCGACGGTCACCGCCAAGGGCTTCTCCGAGGGCGCCACCGGCATGGCGGCGACCATCCCGGTCTCCGGCACGGACGGCGACTACTTCTCGCTGAACGCCCTGGGCCGCGTCGCCCGGCGCTCCGCCGACGGCGAGGAGGTGTGGGCGCGCGACAACAACTCCTACTACAAGGAGTGGAACCTCCCGCCGCTGGCCCCGCGCTTCTCCAAGGAGCCGTACCCGGCCCGTATCACCATGGGCTTCAACGCGGTCTCCGCGTTCGGCGCGGCGTCCGACGACGGCTACTCCACGGGCGACCTGACCGGCGACGGCGTCCCCGACCTCGCGTTCACCGCCGACGTGGGCACCTACCCGTACCGGCCGTTCGTCCACGGCGACAGCACGCTGCACACCGGCACGTTCGTCACGATCCTCGACGGTGCCACGGGCAGGACGCTGTGGACCGAGCTGTACGCGGGCGCGTACAACATCAAGCTCGTCGACCAGACCCTCGTCGTCGCGGACACGCCGTACTACAACACCTCCGCGTCCGCCGGCTCCACCTCGACGCTGACCGGCATCCGCTTCGACCACGCCGACGGCAAGCTGACGCCCGCGAAGACGTGGACGTACGACACCGGCGAGTTCACCGGCGCCGCCTGGGCGAGCCTCGAGCCGCTGGGCAACGGTCTGGTCGCCGCCTCCTGGAACGAGCGCAAGACCTCCACCACCGCCCCGGCGACCGGCCACACGCTGGTCATCGACACGGCGGACGGCAGCGTCAAGTGGCACCAGACCACGGACGGCCTGTACTCGCGCCAGCTGCACCTGGACTCCTCCCGCGAGCGTCTGGTCGCGCTGGAGATGTCCGACTACCACGACGGCGTCCGGTACGAGATCGCCTCCTACGACCTCGCGACCGGTGAGCGCACCTCGCTGGACAGCCGGGTCAACGCCTTCCCGACCGCACTGGTCGTGGGCGACGTCCGTGGAGACAGCAGGGCCGAGTACACGGTCAACGAGATCACCGTCGACTCGTCCCTCTTCGCCAACGCCGACACCATTCGCTCGCTGGACGGTGACACCGCCGACGTGACCTGGCAGCGCACCGTCAAGCGCGCCCCGGACAACAGCCTCGACGGCCCCGTCGCCTGGAACCTGTCGGTGGTCGACGGCAAGGTCGTCGCCTCGTACCAGGACGACCAGGGATCGAACTCCGCCTCCAACCCGAGCTCCGCGCGCTACGCCCGGCTGGCCGTGCTGTCGGGCAAGAACGGCACGGTGGAGTGGGAGAAGCAGGGCGTGGTCGCCTCCCAGGCCTGGGCCCAGCCTTTCAAGGACAAGGGCACGTGGCGGCTGCGCACGGTCGACACCGACCAGAACATCCGGGTCTACAACCTGGGCAACGGTGACCAGAAGTCGCTGTACCCGATGCAGGGCGAGCTGTCGTCCGCCGTCCTGATGGACGTCAACGGCGACGGCAAGAAGGACATCGTGGCGGGCGGGCAGTCCAACGGCGTGTTCGCCTTCGACGGCCCCTCGATGGTCGCGGGCAAGGCGAAGCTGCTCTGGCGTACCACCGCCCCCGGCCAGATCCACAAGATCGTCAAGGCCGATGTCGACGGTGACGGCAAGAACGAAGTGGTGATCGCGGCCGACACCGCGACCGCCGTCGTCGAGCCGGACACCGGCAAGGTGGACACGGTGATCGACGGCAAGGGCCAGTACGTGTGGACGGTCACCACCGGTGATCTGAACGGCGACGGCAAGGACGAGATCATCGTCCCGACCGACCAGGTCCGCACCTACCAGGGCAGCGGCAAGCAGCTGTGGTCGTACGCCGCCCCCGTGGACAACACCGTCTTCGGCGAGGTCAGCGTCGGCGACGGTCAGGTGTACGCCCAGTACGGGAGCCGGGACGCGTACCCGGTCGCCGACCCGAAGCCCTCCGGCGTCGCCGCGCTGCGCGGCAGCGACGGCAAGGCCATGTGGAGCGACACGAACCCGAAGCCGGAGAACGGGAAGCAGGTCCTCGGCATCGCGATGCGGGGCACCACCTTCGCCTCCCCGGACATCCCCTACGCGGACGGCCACGCGGTCGCCATGAACTGGCTGACCCGGGTCGGCTCGGTCGTCGAGATCCGTGACGGGCGCACCGGCAAGGTGTTGCACACCGGCGACGGCGGCGGCGCCTGGACGCTCGGCAACTGGTTCACCGGTCCCGAGGGCTTGTACCTGGCCTCCACCGCCAGTGTCCGGCTGTTCGCGGCGGGCGGCGTCGACTACCACGCGAGCGCCACGGGCATGATCGAGACCGGCGGCTTCCTCAACGGCCCGAACGGGACCAAGTACCTCATCGGTTCGGGCGCCACGGGCTTCGACCTGATGGACCCGGACCAGGTCAAGGACGGCTGGGTCCATCGGATCGCCTACGGCAACATCCTCGGCGGGCGTGAGTACGTCTCCGGTGACCTGGACGGCGACGGCATCGACGAGGTCGTCTCACTCAACTTCGACGCCACCGGCTACGACCGGATGGCCGGACTCGAGAACGGCGGCTACTACACGCCGTACACCGCGGTGCGCCAGCTGACGGTCTTCACCGTCTCCTGACCCTCGCGGCGCATCTGAGCCGACCGGACCCCCTGGGCCTCGCCCTGGGGGTCCTCAGCATGCTCGGTTAAAGTTGCGCCCTTATGAGCAAGCAGCAGACGGACAGCACGATGTCAGCCACCCCTCTGCTGCGTCTGCACCTTTTCGGCGGTTTCACGGCGACTCGCGACGGCGGTCCCGCGCCCGCCGAACGCTGGACCCGGCCCAGCGCGCAGACTCTCGTGAAGCTTCTCGCCGTGGTCCCCGACCATCAGCTCCACCGTGAGCAGGCCATGGACATCTGCTGGCCGGACGCCGATCCGCAGTCGGCGACCGGGAGTCTGCGGGTCGCGCTGCACGCCGCGCGCCGTGCCCTGGAACCCGAGCTCGCGCCGCGGGCCAGCTCCTCGTACCTGGTATCCGACGGTGCGCTGCTGCGCCTCGATCCCGCCACGGTGCGGATCGACGCCGACGAGGCCGAGGCGGCGGCACGGGCCGCGGTCGCGTCCGGGCGGGCCGGTGAACTCGAGCCCGCGCTGCGCCGGTTCACCGGGGAGCTGCTGCCCGAGGACCGGTACGCGAGCTGGGCGCAGGCCCGGCGTGACCAACTGGCAGCCCTGCGCGAGGAGGTGCTGCTCGCACTGGCCGCCGCGCACATGGCGCAGGGTTCCCCGGCCAAGGCCATCGGCGCGGCCGAGCAGGTGCTGGCCGCGAGTCCTGCCGAGGAGACCGCCCACCGGATCCTGATGGAGGCGTATCTCGGCCAGGGTCTGCGGCGGCTCGCGGTGCGGCAGTACCACGTGTGCCGCGAGGCGTTGGACGCCGAGCTGGGGGTGCGGCCAGGACCTGAGACCGAGCGCCTTCACCGGCTCGCGCTGACCGACTCTCCCGCGCCCGCCCTCACCGCGCCGTCGCTTCCCGCCCCGCTGCGCGCCGCCGCGGAGGGCCCGCTGCGCGGGCGTGACGACGCCCTCCGACGGCTGCTCGCGCCGGGCGGGCCGCCGGTCACCCTGCTCACCGGTGAAGCCGGTGTCGGCAAGACCAGTCTGGCCGGGGAGGCGGCGCGGCGGGCCGCCGCCTTGGGAACCGCCGTGCTGTGGGGCGGCGGGCACGACGCCGAGGGGCACACGCCGTACGGGGCGTTCGCCGAGGCCCTGGACGGCTGGCTCGCCGAGTGGGATGCCGGGGAGCGGGCCCGGGTCGGCGCCAGGTATCCCGAACTGGCCGCCTTCCTCCCGTCGTTGGGGCTGGTACGAGTCGAGGCCGAGCGCTCGCCGGAGGAGGAGCGGGACCGGCTGTTCCGAGCCGCGTCGGGGCTGCTCGGCGAACTCGCCGCGACGCGGCCCGTGCTCGTGGTCCTCGACGATCTGCATGCCGCCGACGAGGGCTCCTTCCAGCTGCTGAGCCATCTGGCCCGCCGGGTCGCGGCCGGCGGGCCCGCGCTGCGGTTCCTGGTGACGTACCGGGAGGAGGAGGTGCCGGACGGCGACCCGCGCCGCTCGGCGCTCGCCGCGCTGCGCAGGGCCCGGCTGATCGTGCGCGAGGACGTGGGCCGGCTCGACCGGGACGCCTGTCTGGCGGTGGCCCGCGACGGCGGCGCCCCGGCCGGCCGCCTCGACCGGGTCTGGGAACTCTCCCTCGGCAACCCGCTGTTCGCCCTCGAACTCGTGCGGGGCGGTTCCGTCGGCGACGAAGCCCCCGACGGCGTCCGGCAGTTGGTGGGCGAACGGCTCGGGCGGCTCGAGAGGGACACGCGCCGGTTCGTCGAGGCGCTGTCGGTGGCGGGCGACGAGGCCGCGCTGCCCGAACTCCTCGACGTCGCCGCGCACGGCCTGCGGCCCGCCCTCGACGCGGCGGCCGTCGCCGACGCCCTGGAACAGGCCATCGCGGTCGCACTGGTGGAGGAACGGGAGGTCGTGGTCGCGGGCCGCGCGGAGGCCGGGATCGCGTTCCGCCATCCGCTCGTCCGCCTCACCTGCTACGAGCAGCTGACCGTCGCACGGCGGCGGCAGTTGCACGCGGCGTTCGCGCAGACGGTGCTGCGCCGCCGTCCCGACGCCGTCGACACCCTCGCCTCGCACTTCGCACGGGCCGACGACCCGCGTGCCGCCGAGTATCTGCGCCGGGCGGCCGAGCGGGCGGCGGCCCTGTACGCCAACGACACCGCCGACCGCTACTACCGCGACCTGGTGGCACGGCTCGACGTGGACGCCGCCCGCGCCCGGCTCGCCCACAGCCAGGTGCTGTGCCGGATGGGCCACTTCGCCCAGGCCGCCGACGTCCTGGGGCTGGCGCTGGCCGAGTTCGCGCGGCGCGGCGACCACGACGACACGGTGCTCGCCGCGGCCCGTCTGGCCGAGTCGCTGGCCAAGGCGGGCGAGGCGCACGCGGCGCAGGAGGTGCTGCGCGCCCGTCCGCCGGGCCCGGACGCCGCCGCGAACCCGGCCGCCGCCCACTTCCTCGCCCTCGCCCTCATCCACAGCATCCAGGGCACCTACGGGGACGGGCACGCGACGGCGGTGCGGGCACTCGCCTCCGCGCGGCAGGTGCCCGGGGCGGCGGGCCGGGGCCTGGTGGCCCGCTCGTACACGCTCCAGGCCGTCAACCTCGGTCTCGCCGGCCGTCTGCACGAGGCCCGCGAGGCCGCCGACCTGGCGCTGACGCCCGCCGAGGAGTCCGGCGACCCGATGCTGCTCGGCGCGGCTCTGTCCACGCTGCGGGAGAACGCGCGGCGCGCCGGGCGGTTGCGGGAGGCGGTGGCCACCGGGGAGCGGGCGCTGCGGGTCGCGGAGGAGTCGGGCAATCCGACGTCCGCCGCGTTCGAGCGGGCCAACCTCGCCGAACTGCGGCTGTTCCTGGAGGAGTTCGACGCGGCGCGCACCCTGGCGGAGGCGGCCGTGGCGGGCGCCGAGCCGGACGACAACTGGTGTCTGCCGTACGCGCTGGCCGCACTGGCGCGGGTGCTCATGCGCACCGGGGCCGCCGACCGGGCCCCGCGGCTGCTGGACCGGGCGGAGCGGGCGGCCGTACGGCACGACGACCGGCAGGCCCGGTTCGAGGTGCGCATCGCGCGCGCGGAACTGGCGCTGCGGGAGGGACGTCCCGGTGAGGCGCGCGCCGCCCTCGCCCGGGAGGACGCCCCCGTCCTCTCCGCCTGGGCCGAACTCCTCCGCGGAGAGCGCGAGTCGGCGCGCCGCACCGCCGCCGAGGAGGTGGAGCGCACCCGGCGCACCGGTGAGCGGCTCGCCGAGGTCGAGGCCCGGGTGGTGTGGGCCGTGGCGGCGAAGGACGCGGAGGCACTGGGCGCTGCGGAGGAAGCGGCACGGGCGTTGCCGTTCCCCGCGGGTCTGAGACAGGTCGAGGCGGCTCGGGGGCTGATGGGGTCGCCGGGGGCCTAGGCTTCTTGTCGTCGAGCGGGGGCTCAACGCGCCCGGCACCTGCGGGCCTTGTCGATCGCCGTGACGGCGGCCGCACCGGGGGCATAGTGGATCATGGTCGTCATGACGCACACCTCTCGTCGCGGCCTGCTCGCCGCCTTCGCCGCCACCGCCGCCGCCGTCCCGCTCAGCGGCCTGGCGGCGGCTCCCGCCCGCGCGGACGCCGCCCCCACGACCGTGGACCCCCTGCCGGCACCGGACGGCCTGACCTCGGCCCGTTCCTCGGTGACCCTGCCCCCGCTGGACGCCTCCTACTTCACGCCGGTGACGCTGTCCTCGCCGCTCACCGCCACCGTGCTGCCCGGGACTCCGGCCCGCACGGAGGTCACCTCCGGTGGCAGACGCGTGGCGCTGCTGACCCACGGCGCCCGGAACGTGCTGTTGCCGGGCCCGCGAAGAACGTTCGCCGAGAACAAGCGTCCCTTCGTGGACGACTTCGGGCGCACCCTGCCGGACACCAGGCTGCCGGAGGCCGACCGCGTCTACTGGGGAACCTCTCCGGGCGGCGGCAGCTGGTCCACGCTCGGCCCCGCCGACACGGACTACTCGGTCGTGTCCGGTACCGGCGTCATCGCCCTGACCACCGACTACGCCAGCCGTCACGCGACCCTGCGCGACGACGCGATCACCGACGTCGATGTGCGGTCCGTGGCCCGGTTCGACAAGGTGCCCACCGGACAGGCCTGTTCGTACGCGCTGTCCTTCGGTTACCAGGACACCCACAACAACTACCGGGCCCGGCTGTCCTTCCTGACCACCGGAGCGGTCGAGCTGCGCCTCGAGAAGGAGGTCGCCGACACGGTCACGCAGCTCGCCCCGGCGCTCACGCTGGCCACGGGCAACCCGGCGGGCACCGACTGGACGATCCGGGTGCGCCGCGAGGGGTCCCGGATCCGGGCCAAGGCCTGGCGCTCGGACGCGGCGGAGCCGTCCGCGTGGGCCGTGGACATCAGCGACTCGACGTTCGGCAAGGGCCGGGTGGGGCTGCGCGCCCTGGCCAACGACGGGTGCACGAACCTGCCGGTCAAGCTGCTGGTGAGCCGCTTCGAGGTGGACGCCGCGAACTGGGACGCCCCGCCGACCGTCACCCACGGCGACTGGGTCCGGGTGCTGCCCCAGCCCTTCGACGGCACCTGGACGGCGGAGCTGGAGCAGACGATCCGCGGCTGGGCCGGCTCCACCGTGCCGGACGTGCTCGCGTACGCCGCCATGTTCCTCGGGGGCGCTCCCGCCGTCACGGCCGGGGCCGGGCCGGCGCAGGGCAAGCAGGTCCTGGGCGAGTCCGGTTACGGCTATCTCGACCCGCAGGGCTACCGCTACGAGGGCGCCGACTTCCACGAGTACATGAACGTCGGCTGGACGTTCCCCGACGGCACCTACACCGGTCCGTCCAGCAAGCAGGTCGGCAACCTGGACTGCTCGGGCTACACGCGCATGGTGTACGGCTACCACATGGGCGTGCCGATGGCGGCGGGCGCGGACACCTCGGGGGAGCGGATACCGCGCAACTCCCGCTACATCGTCGACTACGCGCCCGGCGTCGTCATCGACCGGACCGACGGCACCAAGCCGCCCGCCGCGGCCCTGCTCCAGCCCGGTGACCTCGTCCTCTTCAACGCCGACTCCGGCGACGACAACCCGACCGTCACGGTCGACCACGTCGGGATCTATCTGGGCGCGGACGCGGCAGGCAAGCGCCGCTTCCTGTCCAGCCGCAAGACCGTCGACGGGCCGACCATGTCCGACCTCGGCGGCGCCTCGCTCCTCGACGGCACGGGCACCTACGCCACGTCTCTGCACACCGTGCGCCGCATCTGAGGCGCCGCGCCGCTCCCCGTGTTCACGCCACCAGGGCCGCGTGCGCCCACCAGGGTTCGCCTGTGCGGACCCTGGTGGGCGGCGTCGGCCAGGGTGCGGCGGTCCGGGTGGGTGCCGGGTTCGATGGCGGGCCGTACGTCGACCTCGGCCGTCAGGCCGCGGCTCGACGCGACCCGCCACAGCGACGCGAGCAGCGAGTCGTCCCCGACGAAGGCCGGGGCGGTGGTGGCGGTACCGTCGGCGAGGCGGTAGCGGATGCGGACCGGCTGGACCGGTACGCCCGCGTCGAGGGCGGCCTGGAAGACGGCCCGGTGGAAGCGGCCCTCGGCCCGGCCGCACCAGGTGCTGCCCTCGGGGAAGGCCGCGACCGCGGTGCCGTCGCGCAGCGCGCCGGCGATCAGCGCGACCGTCCCGGGCAGGGCGCGCAGCCGGTCCCGTTCGATGAACAGGGCGCCGCCGCGGGCGGCGAGCGTGCCCGCCACCGGCCAGCGGCGGATCTCCGCCTTGGCGAGCATCCGGGCCGGGCGCACCGCGGTCAGCAGCGGGACGTCGAGCCAGGAGATGTGGTTGGCGACGAGCAGCAGGCCGCCGGTGGGCGCGGCGGCGCCAGAGATCCGCACCCGGACTCCGCAGGCCCGTACGATCGCCCGGCACCAGCGCCGGATCCAGTCGGCCGGGACCCGGCCGCCGAGCGGTGCCAGCGCCACTCCGGCGAGCAGCAGGAGCACGACCGCCGCCAGCCGCAGCAGGGCGCGCGGCCGTGCTGCCGCCGGCCCCGTCGTCTCCACGCACGCCCTGGGGGTGCAGGGCGCGCTGGGCAGCCAGACGCTCATCGCGCGGACGGCACGAGGGAGAGGAAGTGCCGCAGATAGCGCTCGTTGATCCGGCGCATCGACAGCAGCACGTACAGGTCGGCTACGCCGAAGTCCGGGTCGTGGGCGGGCTCGCCGCACACCCAGGCGCCCAGGCGGAGGTAGCCGCGCAGCAGGGCGGGCAGTTCGGTGCGTGCGGCGGGCACCTCGGCCTTCGGGATCCACGGCAGCAGGGGCCGTACCCGGAACTCCTCCGGCGCCAGGTGCCTGGCGCGGACCCGGTCCCAGGTGGCGGCGGCCAGGGTGCCGCCGTCGGCGAGCGGGATCGAGCAGCAGCCGGCGAGCCAGTCGTGGCCGTGGTCGACCATGTAGCGGGCTATGCCCGCCCAGATCAGGCCGATCACCGCGCCGTCGCGGTGATCGGGGTGCACGCAGGAGCGGCCCACCTCGACCAGGTGGGGCCGGATCGCGTCCAGCGGGGCGAGGTCGAACTCGCCCTCCGAGTACAGGCGTCCGGCGATCGCGGCCCGCTCCGGCGGCAGCAGGCGGTAGGTGCCGACGACCTGGCCCGTCGCCTCCTCGCGCACCAGGAGATGGTCGCAGTAGGCGTCGAAGGCGTCGATGTCGTGGCCGGGCTGCGGGCCGGTCAGCAGGGCGCCCATCTCGCCGGCGAAGACGTCGTGGCGCAGCCGCTGGGCGGCGCGTACATCCGCCTCGTCGCGGGCCAGGGTGACGGTGTAGCGGGTGGGTGCGGCGGGCTGCGGGGGACGGTGGAGGGTGGAAACGCCGGTCATGGCTCTCTCCTGGGCACGGGCCGGTTCGGCGACGGGGGCGGCGGGGCCGGTGGCGTACGGCCCTCGCCCCTGTTCTTCCGATGCCGGTTGGCGCAGGCGTGACCTGTGCCGGGAGAGCAGATGTGGGGATGCTGAACGGCGGGTCGAGGAGGGTCAGCGCTCCTTGGTCACGCACCCGGCGAGCAGCCGCCCGGCCTCCTCCCGGTCCAGGACGCGCTCCAGGACGAGGCCGCCGGTCATGTGCGGGAAGAACCGGCCGGCGGGCCAGCTGCGCTGGTAGGACGGGGGGTCGAGGACGAGCAGCCGTACGCCGTCCACGACGGGGATGTCCGAGGGGGTGCCCTCGTTCCAGATCCATTCCCCGGTCGGGGCGACGAGGTCGAAGGAGCCGGTGGTGGGCACCTGCCCGGGCCGGTCCCGGCAGACGGCCGCCTCCGCGGCGGACGGGGCCCGGCCGGGTATGCGGCCGCCGCCGACGAGGACGTCGGCGAGCAGGGTGTGCAGCTGGAAGTTGTCCCCGATGCCGCCCATGCGGAGCGCGTAGCCGGTTCCGGTGGGGCGGTGCAGGACGACCAGTGGTTCGTCGTCCAGCACGAGCAGGGCGTACACCAGGCACTTGAAGTCGTGCCCGGAGGCCTCCTGGACGGGGCGTACGGCCGTCAGCAGCCGGGTGCGCAGGGCGTCGCCGAGCGAGGTGCGCACCTCGGGGCGGTTGAGCATCGCGACGGACGCCATCTCCCACTGGGGCAGCGTCCACCAGCCCTGGGCCGCTTCCCAGCCGGCCCGCTCGACGACGGCGGGGTCCGGGTCGCCGGGGTCCGGCTCGGGGAAGTCCCCTCCCCCGGTCGCCGCCCAGCGCTCGCAGAACTCGCCGGCGTCGGCCAGCGCGCCGGCGAGCCCGTCGAAGACGTACGAGGCGCACCGCCGCGCGTCCGCTCCCCGCTCCACGCAGGCGCCGACGACCACGGCGATCACCCCGCGCGGCCCCGGCGGGACCTCGGACAGCAGCGCGGCCAGGCGCGGGCCGGCCGCCGCGATCTCCTCGTCGCCGGCCTGCTGGAAGTTCCGGTGAATCTCCTGGAACGCCTGCGTCGACCGGTCACCGTCCCGGTCGAGCACCGCGGCCTCGAACGCCGTGACGGCGTCGAGGAACCGCTCCCTCCCCTTGTTGTCGAAGATCATGCGGGCACCCTACCGCCGGCCACTGACAACGGTGCCTGGCGGGACCGGGGTTGAGCACCACACCCGGTCCCGCCCGTCCGCACCCTGTCGGCGAACGCCTATCGCTTGGCGACCTTGCGGGTCGCCCGCAGCCACTCCTTGTTCATGCTGGTGATGGACATCAGCGGGATGCCCTTGGGGCAGGCGGTGGCGCACTCGCCGGTCAGGGTGCACCCGCCGAAGCCCTCCGCGTCCATCTGCGCCACCATGTCCAGCACGCGGGTCTCCCGCTCGGGGGCGCCCTGCGGCAGCACGTTGAGGTGGTTGACCTTGGCGGAGGTGAACAGCATCGCGGCCCCGTTCGGGCAGGCCGCGACGCAGGCACCGCAGCCGATGCACTCCGCGTGCTCGAAGGCGAAGTCGGCGTCCGCCTTCGGCACCGGTGTCGCGTGGGCCTCGGGCGCGGAACCGGTCGGCGCGGTGATGTAGCCGCCGGCCTGGATGATCCGGTCGAAGGCCGAGCGGTCCACGACCAGGTCCTTCACCACCGGGAACGCGGCGGCTCGCCACGGTTCGATGTCGATGGTGTCGCCGTCCTGGAAGGACCGCATGTGCAGCTGGCAGGTGGTGGTGCGCTCCGGGCCGTGGGCGTCGCCGTTGATGACGAGGCTGCAGGCGCCGCAGATGCCCTCGCGGCAGTCGTGGTCGAAGGCGACCGGCTCCTCGCCGGAGAGGATGAGCTGTTCGTTGAGGACGTCCAGCATCTCCAGGAAGGACATGTCGGGCGAGATGCCGTCCACCTCGTAGGTGGACATGGCGCCGTCGGCGTCGGCGTTCTTCTGCCGCCAGACGCGCAGGGTGAGCTTCATGCGTAGCTCCGCTGGGTGGGGTGGACGTACTCGAAGACCAGGTCTTCCTTGTGCAGGGTCGGGGCCTCGCCCGTACCCGTGAACTCCCAGGCGGCCGCGTAGCCGAACTCGTCGTCCTTGCGGGCGGCCTCGCCGTCGGGGGTCTGGGACTCCTCGCGGAAGTGGCCGCCGCAGGACTCGGAGCGGTGCAGGGCGTCGAGGCACATGAGCTCGGCGAGCTCCAGGTAGTCGACGATGCGGTTGGCCTTCTCCAGGGACTGGTTGAGTTCCTCGCCGGTGCCGGGCACCTTGATGCGCCGCCAGAACTCCTCGCGGATCTGCGGGATCCGGTCGAGCGCCTTGCGCAGGCCCTCGTCGGTGCGGGCCATGCCGCAGAACTCCCACATCAGTTCGCCGAGTTCGCGGTGGAAGGAGTCCGGGGTGCGGTCGCCGTCGACGGAGAGGAGCAGGTTCAGCCGGTCCTCGGTCTCGGCCAGGACCTCCTGGACGACCGGGTGGCCGTCGGTGACCTCGTCCCGGTGCGGGTGGCGGGCCAGGTAGTCGTTGATGGTGGCGGGGAGGACGAAGTATCCGTCGGCCAGGCCCTGCATCAGCGCGGAGGCGCCGAGTCGGTTGGCGCCGTGGTCGGAGAAGTTGGCCTCGCCGACCGCGAACAGGCCGGGGATCGTGGTCTGGAGGTCGTAGTCGACCCACAGGCCGCCCATCGTGTAGTGCACGGCGGGATAGATCCGCATCGGCACCTCGTACGGGTTCTCCGCGGTGATCCGCTCGTACATGTCGAAGAGGTTGCCGTACTTCTCCTCGACCTTCTTGCGGCCCATCCGCTTGATCGCGTCGGCGAAGTCAAGGTAGACGCCCTGTCCGCCGGGGCCGACGCCGCGGCCCTCGTCGCAGACGTTCTTCGCGGCGCGGGAGGCGATGTCACGGGGCACCAGGTTGCCGAAGGACGGGTAGATGCGCTCCAGGTAGTAGTCGCGCTCGTCCTCGGGGATCTGGTTCGGCGCCCGGGTGTCGCCCTTGGCCTTGGGCACCCAGATGCGGCCGTCGTTGCGCAGCGACTCGCTCATCAGCGTCAGCTTGGACTGGTGGTCGCCGGTGCGCGGGATGCAGGTGGGGTGGATCTGGGTGAAGCAGGGGTTGGCGAAGTAGGCGCCGCGCCGGTGCGCCCGCCAGACGGCGGTCGCGTTGGAGTTCATGGCGTTGGTCGACAGGTAGAAGACGTTGCCGTAGCCGCCGGAGGCGAGGACGACCGCGTCGGCGAAGTAGGTGTCGATCTTCCCGGTGATCAGGTCACGGGCGACGATGCCGCGGGCCCGGCCGTCGACGACGATCAGGTCCAGCATCTCGGTGCGCGGGTGCATCTCGATGTTCCCGGCGGCGATCTGCCGTGACAGCGCCTGGTAGGCGCCCAGCAGCAGTTGCTGACCCGTCTGACCGCGGGCGTAGAAGGTGCGGGAGACCTGGACGCCGCCGAAGGAGCGGGTGTCGAGCAGGCCGCCGTACTCGCGGGCGAACGGCACGCCCTGGGCCACGCACTGGTCGATGATCTCCACGGAGATCTGGGCGAGGCGGTGGACGTTGGACTCGCGGGAGCGGAAGTCGCCGCCCTTGACCGTGTCGTAGAACAGGCGGTGGATCGAGTCGCCGTCGTTGCGGTAGTTCTTGGCCGCGTTGATGCCGCCCTGCGCGGCGATCGAGTGGGCGCGGCGCGGGGAGTCCTGGTAGCAGAACTGGACGACGCGGTAGCCCTGTTCGGCGAGGGTGGCGCCGGCCGAGCCGCCCGCCAGGCCGGTGCCGACGACGATGACCGTCTGCTTGCGGCGGTTGGCCGGGTTGACCAGCTTGGCCTCGAAACGGCGCTTGTCCCAGCGCTCGTTGATCGGGCCGGCGGGGGCCTTGGTGTCGGCGACCGGATCACCGGTCGTGTACTCCAGGTACGAGGTCATGTCAGCTCACCAATCCGGTCATGACGCCCACGGGAATGGAGATGAAGCCGGCCGTGAGCAGCAGTGCGAGAACGTTGGCGGTGGCCTTCAGGGCGCGGTCGCGGCTACGGCTGCCGACGCCCAGGGTCTGGGCGGCACTCCAGAAGCCGTGCCGGATGTGCAGGCCGAGAGCCAGCATCGCGACGATGTAGATGACGTTGCCGTACCAGGTCGAGAAGGTGTCGACGATGTTCTCGTACGGGTGGGCGTCCTGGAAGCCGCCGGGGTGCACGGTGCCGGTGGTCAGGTCGAGGATGTGCCAGACGATGAACAGCCCGAGGATGACCCCGCCCCAGCGCATGGTGCGCGTGGCGTAGGTCGCCCGCGGCTTCTTGTGCGCGTACTTGCTGGGACGGGCCCCGATGTCGCGCCGGCTGAGCTGGTACGCGGAGACGGCGTGGGCCACGACGGCGACCACCAGCACGGCACGCGTCAGCCAGATCGTCCACATGTGGTGCATGAACGGCCGGCCGAGGTTACGGAGCCAGACGGCGTAGTCGTCGATCTCCTGGAGCCCGAAGAACACCTTCAGGTTGCCGTACAGATGGACGACCAGATACAGCAGCATGATCACGCCGCTGACCGCCATCACCGTCTTCTTGCCGACGGTCGAGTCCCAGACGGTGCGCGCCATGGACGGCCGTCGGTCCGTCCGCGTTGCCAGAGCCATGCACATGACGCTAGGGCCGAAGGACCCCATCGGTCCAAGACATGGTGCGGCTTGTTTCGATAGGGGATGGCTATGATGGCCTGGTGCAGTTCCAGCAGCTCCAGTACTTCGTGGCGGTCGCCGAGACCCGGCACTTCACCCGGGCCGCCGACCTGGTGCACGTCGCCCAGCCCTCGCTGTCCCAGCAGATCAAGGCGCTGGAGCGGGAGCTGGGCGCGGACCTGTTCCTGCGGGCGCGCGGCAACATCAGCCTCACCGACGCGGGCGAGGCGCTGCTGCCGCTGGCCCGCCGCATCCTCGCCGACGCGGACACCGCCCGGCACGAGGTGCAGGAGCTGGTGCAGCTGCGCCGCGGCCGGGTACGGCTCGGGGCGACCCCGAGTCTGTGCACGGGTCTGCTGCCGGACGTGCTGCGCGCCTTCCACGACCGCTACCCCGGCATCCGGCTGCTGGTGGAGGAGGGCGGCTCGCACGACCTGGTACGGGAACTGGCCCGCGGCGCCCTCGACCTGGCCCTGGTGGTCCTGCCGCTGCCCACCCCGTCCCCCGCGCTGACCACGGTGGAGCTGCTGCGCGAGGACCTGGTGGTGGTGTCCTCGCCGGAGGCGCCCGTGCCCGGCGGTCCGGAGCGGCGGACGGTGCGCGTCGCGGACCTTGAGGGCGAGCGCCTGGTGATGTTCCGCCACGGCTACGACCTGCGGGAACTGACCGTGGCCGCGTGCCGGGCCGAGGGCTTCGAGCCGGAGTTCGCGGTCGAGGGCGGCGAGATGGACGCCGTGCTGGGCTTCGTACGGGCCGGTCTCGGTGTCGCCGTGGTGCCGCACATGGTCGCCGCCCGCTCCGGGCAGGGACTGCGCGTCACCCCGCTGGCCCGTCCCGGCCTGTACCGCACGATCGCCCTGGCCCACCGAAGCGACGTGGCCCCCCCGCGCGCCGCCCGGGAGCTTCAGCGGATGCTGCTGGAGCGGTGACCCGGTGCCGCCCCCGCCACGGTCAGGCGAGGACGGCCGGCTTGAGCACCTCCTCGCACCACTGGCGGAAGCCGGTGGGCGCGGTGTCGGGGGTGCTCGGCTGGGAGGCGCCGTAGAAGCCCTGTTCCTCCAGCGCCCGGGCCATGTCGGCCACGCCCTGCGCCCAGCCCTCGGACGCACCGGAGCGCAGCACGGCCGCCTTGTAGTCCGCGATGCTCACGCGCTGCACGCGCACCGGCCGCTCGAGGACCTCGGAGAGGACCCGGGCCATGCCCTCGGGGGTCAGTGCGTCGGGTCCGGCCAGCGGGACGTCGCCGTGCCCGGTCCAGGAGGCGTCGAGCAGCAGCCGGGCCGCCGTGGCGGCGATGTCGCGGGTGGCGCAGGTGCGTACGACACGGTCCTCGGCCGCGGCCAGACGGAACAGTCCCTGATCGCGGATCGACTCGGCCTGGCCGAGCAGGTTCTCCATCAGGAACGGCGGGCACAGGGCACGGTAGTGCACGCCGGTGGCACTGATCCGGTCGTCCATGGCCAGCGACGCCGAGATCTGGCCGGCGTTCTTCGCGACGCCGCGGCCCAGTGTGGAGACGGCGACGACCCGTGCGACGCCCTGGGCGTCGATCACCTTGCACAGCGCTTCCGTGAAGGTGCGGAAGTGCTCCTCCGCGCTGTCGGCACCGGGCGTCGGGGGCACGAGCCAGAACACCTGGCCTGCACCCTCGCACGCCGCCCCGAGGACCTCGGGATCGGCGTGCGAGCCCTGGAACACCTCGACGCGGCCCCGTGCCCGCGGCGCCAGACGTTCCGGGTCGCGGGCGATCACCCGGACCTGCCCCGCGGTGTCCGGGGTGTCGAGCAGACGGTCAAGGAGCTGACGGCCGATCCGGCCGGTCGGGGTGGTCACTACGATCATGGGAATCTCCAGGGTCCGGAAGCCGCAAAGGGAACGAATCCATGGACCGACAGATCGACAGATCGACAGATCGGCCGGCGGATCCACGGATGGCTCGTCGGATCGATCCTGCGCTCCGGGGCGTCGCGACTGAAGGATCGATCCGCTCCCGGTCGTTACCCTGAAGGCAATACCGATCTCAGGGGGATGACGTGGAGTCCCGTCCGCTGCGCTACTTCGTCGCCGTCGCCGAGGAGCTCAACTTCGCCCGCGCCGCCGAACGGCTGGGCATCTCACCGCCTCCCCTGTCCCGGGCGATCCGCCAGTTGGAGACGGAGCTCGGCGTCACCCTGTTCGAGCGGACCACCCACAGTGTGGCGCTGACCCCGGCCGGCGAGGTGCTGCTGGCGGAGGCGCGGATCGCGCTGGACGCGCTGGAGGCGGCCGGGCACCGGGCGCGCCGCGCGGCAGCCCCGGCCGGCGGGCTGGTCCTGGCGGTGAAGGCCGACGGCGACGCCGGTCTGCTGGAGCCGGTCCTCGAACGCTACGCGGCCGACCCGGCCGCGGTCCCGGTCACGGTCCGCCTGTGCGCATGGCAGGAGTCACCCCGGCTGCTGCGCCGCGGCGAGGCCGACGTCGCCCTGGTCCACGAGCCGTTCGACCGCACCGGCCTGGACAGCGAGACGCTGGCCGTCGAGCCACGTGTCGCCGCGCTGGCCTCGAACGACCCCCTTGCCGCCCGCGACCGCCTCGCCCACGAGGACCTGGGTCTGCGCCCCGGGGAGCTCCACCGGTTCCTCGACGGCAAGCAGAGCAAGGGCCGCGACCTCGCCCAACTGCTGACGCTCGTCGCGCTGGGCGAGGTGATCAGCCTGCTGCCCGCCTCCGTGGCCGACCGCTATCCGCGCCCCGGGGTCGTCTACCGTCCCGTCGACGACGCCCCGCCCGCGGTCGTGGCGATCGCCTGGCCGCAGCAGTCCCGTTCGAGGGCCACGGCGGCACTCGTCCGGGCGGCCGTCGCGGTGTCCGAGGGCGCCTGCGGACAGCCCCGGGGCGCACACGGGCAAGCCGGCGTACCCGGGCAGGCAGAGGGCGCACGCGAACAGCCACAGCACGAGGAGGCGCCGTTCGCGCGCCCGTGACGGTCGGCCCGTCGCGTCCGACGCTCAGCCCGTCGCGTCCGCCAGGGCCAGTTCGTGCAGACGGTCCGGGGGACCCGGGCGGGCGTAGTACCAGCCCTGGGCGGTGTCGCAGCCCAGTATGCGCAGCTGTTCGGCCTGGGCGCCGGTCTCCACGCCCTCCACCGTGACGGCGAGGTCCAGGCTGTGGGCCAGCGCCACGATCCCCTCGACGATCTTGAGATCGACGGGATCGGCCGGGAACTGCTGCATGCCCTGGGTGAAGGAGCGGTCCAGCTTCAGCACGCTCACCGGCAGCCGGCGCAGGTTGGCAAGGTTGGAGTAGCCGGTGCCGAAGTCGTCCAGGGCGATGTCGACGCCCATCTCGGCCAGCCGGCGCAGCGGTTTGAGCAGGTCGTCGTCCGCGCCGATGAGCGCCGACTCGGTGACCTCCAGGCACAGCGCGTCGGGGGCCACGCCGGTGCGTTCCAGGATGTCGACGGTGTCCTGGACGAGGCCGGGGTGCGTGAGCTGGCAGGGCGAGAGGTTGACGTTGATGCGCAACGGGCCCTCGGTCCCGTCACCGTAGCGCTCACGCCACTCACGGGCCTGGCGCACCGACTGCTCCATCACCCAGCGGCCCAGCGGCACGATCAGCCCGGTGTGCTCGGCGAGCGGGATGAACCGGTCCGGCCCGAGCACACCGTGCTGCGGGTGCAGCCAGCGCACCAGAGCCTCGGCGCCGCGCACGCTGCCGTCGCCGAGGTGCACCAGCGGCTGGTACTCGATGAAGAACTCGCCCCGGTCCAGGGCGGTCGGCAGGGCCGTGGTCAGCCCGTGCCGGGTGATGGCGCGGGCGTCGGCCTCGGGATCGGCCAGCTCGAAGCGGTTGCCGCCCGCCGACTTGGCCCGGTACATGGTGATGTCGGCGCTGCGCAGCACCTCCGCCGCGCTGCGCTCGCCCACGGGGCCCTCGACGACGCCGATGCTGCCGCGCACCGTCAGCTCGCGGCCCTCGATGCGGATGGGCGCCACGAGCGCGTTCATGATGCGGGAGGCGAGTTCGTCGACCTCGCGCTCGGTGTCGGGTCCGGTGGTCAGCGCCACGAACTCGTCGCCGCCGAGCCGGGCGACCATCTCGCCGGGCGCGGTCGCGCACGCCTGCAACCGGTCGGCGACCTCCACCAGCAGCCGGTCGCCGGCCGCGTGCCCGAGGCTGTCGTTGATGGTCTTGAAGCCGTCCAGGTCGAGGTAGCACAGGCCGAAGCGGTGGCCGTCGCCCGCGTTCAGCGCCTTCTCCAGGCGTTCGAAGAACAGGGTGCGGTTGGGCAGTCCGGTCAGCGCGTCGTGCGTGGCCTCGTAGCGCAGCCGCAGGTTGAGCAGCCGCCGCTCGGTGGTGTCCTCCATGAGGGCCAGCTGGTACTGGGGGTTGCCGTCGGGGTCGCGGAGCAGGGAGACGGTGAGGTTGGTCCACAGGACCGTGCCGTCGGGCCGGTAGAAGGCCTTCTCCACGTGGTAGTGCTCGCGCTCCCCGCGCACCAGCTCCTCGTACAGCCGCCAGACCTGCGGGGCGTCCTCGGCGTGCGTCCAGTCCCGGACGTTGCGCAGCCGCAGGCTCTGCTCGGATCCGCCGAACATGCGCAGCAGCGCGCCGTTGACCTGGAGGACGTTGCCCTCCAGGTCGGCGATGCCGATGCCTATCGCCGCGCCTTCGAACACCGCCCGGAAGCGGGCCTCGCTGGTGTGCAGCGCCTGCGCGACCACGCCCTGGGCGCGCAGCGCGGCCTGGGCGATCGCCTCCTGCTCGGCGAGCGTGCGTTCGCGCAGGGCCCGCGCGAACCCGGCCGCCATGGCGTGCTGAAGCCGCGCGCAGCGCGCCCGCAGGTCCTCCTGGTCGCCGCCCTCGCCGCAGTACAGCACCAGATAGGCGTCCACGCAGTCCAGGGAGCGGCTGAGCGCCTCCGGGGCGGTGCAGTGGGCGTCGACCAGCGCGGCGCCGACCGCCTCGCCCTCACCGGCGTCGAAGGCCCTGCCCCGCAGCGCCCGGCTCAACCTGTCGGCCAGCGGCAGCAGTTGCTCCTCGAACTCCGGGCGGGTCAGCGAGGTGGAGGTCACCGGGAACACCGCCCGGCTCCAGATCGTCGTCAGCCGGCGCAGTCTGCCCTCCGGCCCGTCCGGTTCCGCGATCACGCCGTACGCCCGCCCGTTCGTCCGCCGGCGCGCCCCACGCCGGCGAATCCGGAGAAGGCATAAGGATCCTCGTCCTCCGGCGCCGTCTCGGGCCGCCAGAGGGGCATCGGCACCAGTCCGGGTTCCACCATGTCGTACCCCTCGAAGAACCGCGCGATCTCGTCGCGCGAGCGCATGATCAGCGGATTGCGAATGTCCTTGTACACGTCGACCGCGCCCTCGCTCCGCTCCGGCGGCAGCGGGATTCCCTCGTACGAGGCATGCGTGAGGACGAGCAGGCTGCCGGGCGCGAGCGCGTCGCGCAGCTCGGCGACCGCACCGTACGGGTCGTCCGTGTCTTCCACGAAGTGAAGTATGGCAACGAGAAGCAGCGCCACTGGCCGATTCAGGTCGATCAGCCGCTGCAACCGGGGGCTCGCGAGGATTTCACGGGGCTTGCGCAGGTCTGCGGCGACCACGTCGGCGGCGTCGTTGTCCGCCAGGACCGCCTCGCTGTGGGTGACCGCCACCGGGTCGTGGTCGACGTACACGACGTGGCTGCCGGGGTGCGCGGCCTGGGCGACCTCGTGGACGTTGCCGAAGGTGGGGATGCCCGAGCCGATGTCCAGGAACTGGGTGATGCCCTGGTCCACGGCGTAGCGGACGGCGCGGCGCATGAACGCCCGGTTCGCCTGCATGATCTTGGGGAGCCCCGGCATGAACTCCATGGCCTTGCGGGCGGCTTCCCGGTCGACCTCGAAATTGTGCGAACCGCCCAGGTAGTGGTCGTAGATGCGAGCGACGCTCGGCACCGAGATGTCGATGCTCCGTGGGGCCCAGGCGGGACGCTCCATCTTCTCTCCACAACGTAGGCGATCCGGTGTTCGAGCTGAGGCTACTGATCGCCCGCCAAAGGAGCGAGCGGAAACGGAAATTGACCATCCGTTCCCGGTCACCACCTGCGCTCACACCACCCTGCCCGTGCCCGGATCACGGTGGGTTGCGCCGATGTGCGGATATCACGAACGGTTCCCGGAGGCGTCGTGGAGCCGGGCCGGAACACGGCGGACCGCCCCCTCCGTGCGGTGCGGAGGGGGCGGTCCGGTCGGTGGCGCGCCGGGATGTGCGTCTGTGCGTCGGGCACTTCGCCGGGTTCGTGTCATCCCTCCCTTCCGTGTCCGGCACCGTCGGGTGGGCGATCGACCTGGGGAGGTGATCTCTACGCGGGCGCGCCGACCGGCTTCCCGTCAGGGGACACGGCGTACCAGGTGCCGCCGACGCCCTGACCGTTGATGTCCCCGGGCACCTTGTCCCCGGAGAAGGTGTAGATCGGCCAGCAGTTCACGGTCATCTGCTTGACCCCGTCCGGCCGGGTGAAGCCCATCAGGCCCTTCTTCTTGACGCCCTTGGTGTCGTTCGCGGACACCGGGGCGACGGCCGGCCACTTCTCCAGGCAGGCGCCGGTGCACGCGGACACCGACTTCGGCCACGCCTTGTCCTTGAGGAAGCGGTAGACCGTCATGCCGTTCTTGTCGACGACGATGTCACCGAGTTCGGTCTTCTTCACGGACAGGCCCGGCAGGTCGGCCAGGGAGGCCTTCTTGCCGTTGGGCGCCATCGCGTACCACTTGCCGCCCACGCCCTGGCCGCTGGTCTCGCCGGCCTTGGTGTCCTTGGCGTAGCGGTAGGCGGGCCAGCCGGCGATGGTCAGCTGCTTGGTGCCGTCGGCGCGGGTGACCTCGCCCAGCAGGGCCTTGTCGATGCCGGCGCCGGCGGTCGCGTCGCCGGCGGGGACGGGCGGCCAGGCCTTGACGCAGTCGGCGTCGCAGTTGGACTTGGGGGGTTCGGCCGTGTCCTGGTCGAAGCGGTAGAGGGTCATGCCGGCGCTGTCCGTCAGCACCTTGCCCAGTTCGGCGTTGTCGGAGACGGCCAGTCGGCCGGCGGCCTCGGCCGCCCCTGCGGAGCCCTGCTGTCCGTCGGCGCCGTAGCCGTTGCCGCCGCCCGCGCCGATCTGGGAGCCCGCGCCGGTGCCTGAACCGGAGCCGCCGAATCCGCCGGCCGGGGCCGTCGCACCCACGTTCTGGCTGCCCGCCGCGGGGCCGCCGTCCTGACCGCACGCCGTCGTCAGCGCCAGTACGGCCGCGGCCGTCGCCACGAGCGATGCGCTCCGCCAGGAGGTGTTCATCGTCAACTCCCCATGATTCCAAGGGTGTTGCAGCGCCCTGCTGCGCCGCCGCACGACACTGGTTACGCATGCGGGTGGCGGTTGTGTTCAACCGGGGCACGAATTTCTTCCCGGGACGCGTGAGCCCTGTGCCGTCGAACACGGGCCGGCCTGCGGTGGGCCGTACGCGTGTGCGCGTCCGTTGCGCCGCGGCGACCGGCCCCGCAAACCCCCGCTCACCTCGTTTCCCCTCTTCGGGGCAATCCTCGAGGGCAGCGGCGTGCCCCGGCCCCCCGCGGCTCATGATCTCCGTCGTGCATCGACCGAAACCGGCCCGACTGGGCCTGACGCTACGGGTGTTGGCGCCGGTGGCCCTGGCGTGGACGTGCGCGGGCGCGCCGGCCGCACCGGCCGCCGCCGACGCCTGCGCGTACGCCTCCACGGGCCCGGGCGGAACGGTGGCGGTGTCGGTGGCCGGCGGCGACCTCTGGCCGTCGCTCCCACCGTGCGGGCAGCCCACACCGCCGCCACCATCGCCCAGCCCCAGCCCCACACCCACTCCGCCGGCCCCGCCCCCTCCCCCACCTCCATCGCCGAAGCCCGCCCCCCGGCCGGCGCCGGCGAAACCGAGACCCACCCCGCCACCGGAGCCGACGCCGCCGCCCGTGCGGCCCGCCCCCGCACCCTCACCGCGCCCGACGCCCCCGCCCCCGCCACCACCACCGGCCCCGGCCCCGACGCCCGATTCGCACCCCGAGCCCCGCCCCCGCCCCTCGGTGAAGCCGGTGACCTACCCGCGCTACCACCCGCGGCCGCACCGGGCCACGCCCCGGCACGGTCCGTCGCCCATCACCTACGTCCTGCTCATCGCGGTGCCCGCGCTGGCCGCCGTCGCCGCGCTCCGTCCGCGCTGATCCCTGGAGGAACCTGTTGTCGGAATGGCTTGTTCTCACCCTCGCCATGCTGGCCGCCTGTGCCGTGGTGGTCGTCATCACGCTCGTACGGCACCGCACGGCGGCCGAGGACGACGATCCCAGCGAGACCCCGGACGTCATCGAGTACATGACGATGTGGATCGGCGTGGTGTACGCCATCGTGCTGGGCCTGGCCATCGCCGGTGTCTGGGAGGCGCGTGTCGCCGCCCAGGACCACGTCCAGGCGGAGGCCCAGGCGCTGCACGAGATCTCCGAGCGCGTCCGGGTCTACCCGCCGGACGTCCGCGACCGCGTTCGCGCCGATGTCAACGCCTATGTCGGACACGTCGTCACCACCGAGTGGAAGACGATGGCGGACCACGGCCGGGTCACCCAGCGGGGCGACCAGCTGCTCGACAGGGTCCGCGCGGACGTCACCGACTACCGGCCGGCCTCGGACTTCGAGGCGCAGGCCTACCAGCCCCTCGTCGACCAGGTGGCGGCGGCCGACCAGGCCCGTGCCGCACGCGCCGACTCGACCGGGGCGACGATGCCGGGCGTGGTCTGGTTCGGGCTGATCGCCGGGGCCGTGGTCACCATCGGCATGGTGTTCGCGCTCCAGATCCGGCGGACGACCCGCGAGCTGGTCCTGGCCGGGCTGTTCTCCGCCCTGATCGCCTTCCTGCTCTTCCTGATCTGGGACTTCGACGCGCCCTACAGCAGAGGGGTCTCGGCGTCGACGGCACCCTTCCTCGACCTGTTCCCGCACATCGGGGGCTGACGGGTCCTCACCGTACGACAGGCCCCACGGAGCCTGACATTCCTTCATCCCGGTCGGGCCGTCCTGCGGCGGCCCGACACGGCCGTCCCGTCCCCCGCCCGCCGGAGCGCCGTCCCCTGTGCGGCCCACACGGTTGCCCCGTTCGCCCGAGTGCGATCGCGCCGCCGTGCACATGTTCCTAGCGTTTCGATCATCGAGGTGCATTTCCGGCACACGCGGAAGAGGTCCGCAGCTGCTCCTCGGGGACCGGAGGATTCATCATGCGCGTAATACGCGTCGTTTCGGCCGCGCTGCTGGGCGTCGGCGCCCTCACCTTCTCCGCACCCGCCGCCCTCGCCAGCGGCGGCGGCCACTCCTACGGCAGCGAGGGCCGCTCCTACGGCGACAGCGGCTCCGACGACGGCGGCGGCTACGGCGGAGGCGGCGGGGACAGCCGCTCTCACGGCGGCGGTGGTGGTGGTTACGGCGGCTCCGACGACGGCGGCGGCGGCTACGACGACGAGGGCCGCGGGGGTGGAGGGGGCGGCCGGCCGGAGCACTTCCGGCACGGCGTCCGCGCGGGCGAGGGGGGCACCATCGCCGGCTTCGACCTCAAGGAGATCGGGATGGGCACCGCGCTCATCGCGGGCTCCGTCGGCGCGGCCTACTACCTCTCGCGCCGCCGCACCGGCGAGGAGGGCGTGGCCTGACCCGGCACCAGGCACTCGGCACGGCGCGGATCCGGCCTCCGCACGGGCGGGGACCGGATCCGTGGTGAGGGTGGCGGCGCCGCCGTCAGACGCGCTTGCCGAAGCGCCCGCGCATCCAGAAGAGGGCGCCCACGAGAACGCCGGTCCCCATCAGCCCGCCGCCGATGGCGATGTCGGCCTTGGTGGCGCCGCCGGTGGTCGTGGCGCCGTCGGCTCCGCCGCGGGCGCGGCCGACCGCGGTGAAGGCCGCCGGACGGGCCGGGACGCGGCCGTCGCAGCGGACCGCGACGCCGTACGTGACGGCAGGCGCGTGCGGACTCAGGGACGCGACGGACCCAGGACCGCCGGCCGTGGCGGCCGGCCGCGTCGGCACCGCGCCGAACGCGTGCGACGCCGTCGGCGCGCCGCCGCGGCACGCGTCGGCCGTGACGGCTCCGCGTCCCGGCCCGGCCGCCGCGTCGGCGCGCGGGACGCCGCCGCTCTTCTCCACGGCCGTCGGCGCGGCCGAGCCGACGGTGGCGACGACGGCGACCAGGACCGCCAAGGGGATACGAGTCATGCGCATGTGATCCTCCGCGGAAGGCGCCCCGGGACACGTACCCGGTCGATCGGCGAGACAGCACCTTCCCAACACACCGTCAGATGTCGCGTCGGACCGCGCATTTCGGGTGTGGGCCGTCCTGGTGAGCCGCGATCCGGCGGGGATTCACCCCGTCGGATGTCGCCGCAGGTCATGGGCTGTCGGAAGACGCCCGTCCGGAACGACCCGGACGGCGCACCGGAATTCCGGGACGCCACCCGTTCGCTTCCGTCCCGTCGCCGGCCGCGCGCGCGGGATCTAGCGTTCCGGTGAGGGCGGGGCGGCGGCCACGTTCGAGAGGGGATGGCGCATGTCAGTGAGCAAGCTGACCGACACGGCCGAGGAGGAGGAGCGGGAGCCGGAGGCGAGGCGCGTCCCCTGGGGTGTGATGGTGCTCGCCCTGCTCACCGGACTCGCCCTGATCCGCAACGGCTCGGGGGAGTTCGAAGCCGGTCCGCCGCAGCCCGCGAAGGCCGTCGCGCCGGACGGCGGCCGGGACTCCGGTGCCTCGTCCGCGACCGGGTCCGGGGCGCCCCGGCCGCTGCCGCACTCGGTGCCCGACCGGGTGCGGATCCCCCTGATCCAGGTCGACGCGCCCGTCACGCCGGTCGGCGTGGACGCGGACGGCTGGGTGGCCGCGCCGCCGCCGGACGACCCGAACCTGGCCGGCTGGTTCAACGGGGCCGTCACGCCCGGGGAAAAGGGAACCGCGGTGATCGACGGCCATGTGGACAACAGGAACGGCCCGGCGGTGTTCTACGGGCTCGGCTCCCTGAAGAAGGGGAACCACATCGACATCCACCGGGAGGACGGGAGGACGGCGGTCTTCGAGGTGTACGGGGTCGAGGTGTTCCAGAAGGCGGACTTCCCCGGGGAGCGCGTGTACGGCTCGAAGGGCACACCGGAACTGCGGGTCATCACCTGCGGCGGCGGTTACACCAAGCAGACCGGATACGCGGGAAACGTCGTCGTCTTCGCCCGCCTGTTCCAGGTCCGCTGAACGCCGCCCCCGCACGGCGGCCCGGACCCGCGGGGCGGGGCGGGCGCGGCCGGCTCAGGTGTACGTCCGGCGGGGCACGGTGAAGCGGTAGCCCTCGTCCAGCAGTCTGGGCAGGTATCGGCGCAGCGCGCGGACGGTCTGCGTGCGGTCGCCTCCGGCGTCGTGCGAGAGGACCACGACACCGGGGTCGGCGCCGCGCTCGACCCGGCGGACGATGGCCGTGGTGCCGGGGGTGGTCCAGTCGAGGCTGTCGACGGTCCAGGCCAGGGGTTCCATGCCCATCTCGGCGTTGAGCTGGAAGACGTCGCGGTTCCAGGCGCCGTAGGGCGCGCGGAACCACAGGGGGCGCTCGCCGTAGGACTTCTCGATGATGTCGCTGGTGGCCTCGAGCTCGTCGCGGATCTCCCGGCGGGTGAGCCGGGTGAGCAGCGGGTGGGTCCAGGTGTGGTTGCCGACGACGTGGCCCTCGTCGGCCATCCGTGCGAGCAGGTCACGGTTCCAGTCGGCCATCTCGCCGCACACCATGAACGTGGCCCGCACGTCGTAGCGGGCCAGGGTGTCGAGGATGCGCGGGGTGTACTTCGGGTTGGGGCCGTCGTCGAAGGTCAGCAGTATGGTGTCGCCGAGGCCGGAGAAGCGCAGGATCGGCGCGCGCCGGACCCTGGCCGGCAGCGGCAGGGCACGCGGTGGGGCGTCTCCGGTCAGGGGGCGCAGGCGGTACGCGGAGGGTTTGAGGGCGCTGCCCGCCTGGGCGCCCGCGGCGGGAGCGGGCGGCCCTCCCGCGGTGCCGGAAGAGCCGGAGGAGCCGGACAGCAGCAGACCGGCCGTCCCGGCCGCGCCGGCCGCCCCGAGGGCGGCCGCCCCGGCGAGCAGCGCCCGGCGTCGCGTGAGCAACTGATCCTTCCGCATGACTCATCAGTGACCGGGGGCCTGCCGCGGAACCGGTAGGGCGACACGATTGCACTCGCGTGGCCGAGTCGGCGCGAGTCCCGGCCGCGCGGCCCGGGGCCGCTGGTCATCGGGGTCGCCCGGGCCTCGGCCGGAACGGCTGCTTCCGATAGCCTCGCAGGTGTGACGGAACAGCACGAGGAGCGCGAGCGGCACGCGCAGGGGTTCGAGCGGGGCACGGACGGCCCGAAGGTGATCGTGGCCGGGGTCGACGGCTCGGACTCATCGATGCGGGCGGCCGCCTACGCCGCCGGTCTGGCCCGGCGCCAGCGCGCCCTGCTGGCCCTCGTGTACGTGCAGCCGGTGATGTCGACCGGGGCGGCGCTCGGGGCACCGGTGGCCGAGACGACCGACGAGATCGCCGAGGACCTGGTGCAGCAGATCCGGGAGGCCTCCGAGCGGCTGAAGGGGATATTCGAGGTCCGCTGGGAGTTCCACACCTTCCGCGGCGATCCGTACAACGGCCTGGTGAAGGCCGCGGACGAGCTGAAGGCCGACGCGGTGGTCGTCGGCGCCTCCGAGAAGGCCGGCCACCGGATCATCGGCTCGGTGGCGATCCGGCTGGTCAAGGCGGGACGCTGGCCGGTGACCGTGGTGCCGTAGGGCTCTCGCGCCCGTCGTGGCGGCGCGGCCGGGGCCGTCCGGGCCATGCGTGGTGTCTTCCGTACTCGGCCGGGCTGAGCCATCATGATCCGCCGTCAGCCGATTGCCGTCTGCGAAGAGGTGAGGCCCATGGCCAGGCTCCGGATGGGTGAAGGCATTCTCCGGCGTAAACCCATCGAACACATCGAGGAGACGGAAGCCGGCGAGGGACCGAGACTCGAACGGTCGCTCGGGTTGTGGCAGCTGACCGCGATCGGTGTGGGCGGCATCATCGGCGCGGGCATCTTCACGCTCGCCGGCACCGTGGCCAACGGCACGGCCGGCCCCGCGGTGCTGGTGTCCTTCCTCGTCGCCGGTGTGGCCAGCGCCGCCGCCGCGCTGTCGTACGCCGAGTTCGCGGGGATGATCCCGAAGGCGGGCTCCGCCTACACCTACGGCTACGCGGTGCTCGGCGAGTTCGCCGGCTGGTTCATCGGCTGGGACCTGCTGCTGGAGTACACGGCGATCGTGGCGGTGGTCGCCATCGGCATCTCGGGGTACTTCAGCTTCCTGATCGAGGACATGGGCGCGAAGCTGCCCGCGTGGATGCTGGGCGCGCCCGGCACCGGGTCCGGGCACAAGGTCGATCTGTTCGCCGCCGTCCTGTGTCTGCTCATCGCCTGGCTGCTGACCCTGGGCATCCGCAACGCGGCCCGCTTCGAGACGGCCGTCGTGGTGCTGAAGGTGCTCGTGGTGCTGGTGGTGATCATCGTGGGCGTCTTCCACGTGGACACCGCCAACTACCACCCGTTCTTCCCCTACGGGGTCGGCGGGGCGTTCACCGGCGCGGCGACCGTCTTCTTCGCGGTCTTCGGCTACGACGCCATGTCGACGGCGGCCGAGGAGTCCAAGGACGCGCAGCGGCACATGCCGAAGGCGATCATCTACTCGCTGGCCGTCGCGATGGTGCTGTACGTGCTGGCCTGCCTGGTGCTGACCGGCATGCAGAACTACAAGGACATCGACAAGGAGAGCGGCTTCTCGACCGCGTTCAAGTCGGTGGGGCTGAGCCGTCTGGCGGACGTGATCGCGGTGGGCGCGATCATCGGCATCCTCACCGTGATGTTCACGTTCATGCTGGGCGTGACCCGGGTGTGGTTCTCGATGTCCCGCGACGGGCTGCTGCCCCGGTGGTTCGCGAAGACGCACCCCACGCGGCACGTGCCGACCCGGGTCACGTGGATCGTCGGGGTGGCGTCGGCGGTCATCGCCGGGTTCCTGCCGATCGGCGAGGCGGCCGAACTGACCAACATCGGCATCCTGCTGGCGTTCGTGGTGGTGTGCACGGCGGTGATCGTGCTGCGCTACCGGCAGCCGGATCTGCCGCGCAGCTTCCGCACCCCGTGGATGCCGTTCGTGCCGGCGCTGGGCGTGGTCTTCTCGATCTGGCTGATCACGTTCCTCCAGTGGCAGACGTGGGTGCGGTTCGCCGTGTGGTTCCTGATCGGCTGCGTGATCTACTTCGGTTACTCGTACAAGCGGTCGGTGCTGGCCGGGCGCCAGAGGGCCGTGGACTGACCCCGCGAGGAGGCGGAATCCCCCTGGTCCCGGCGGTCGGCCTGGCAGGCGGCGGCCACGGCGAGGACGGCCGTCAGGATCAGGCCCACCAGGTGCCTGCGTGCGATCATCGGTTCACCCCACTGCGTTCGTGCGCCGTACCAGTCCTATGGACGGACAAGACAGACAAGACAACAGACGGACAAGACAGATAAATGGGTATGAAGTCCGGGGCCGCCGCAAACGGCCCGGGCACCTGCCGTTAGCCCGTCCGGGGGGCGCGCGGGCCGTGACGGACCGTTCGTCGAACCGTTCGTCGACGCGATCGACCGTCCGTCGCACAGCCCTGCGCGCGCCCTGTCCCGGCGCGGGCCCCTGCGCTGCGATACGGCCATGACGGCCGGAACCGCCCTCCCCCGCGTGACCACGACCGCCGAGCACGAGCTCGCCGCGCTCCAGCGCGAGCACGGCCGGCCGCTGTTCGCCCTGCTGTTGCGGCTGTGCGACGGCGACCGGCAGCGCGCCGAGGACCTGCTCCAGGAGACGCTGGTGCGCGCCTGGCAGCATCCCGAGGCGCTGCGCGCCGACGCCTTCACCTCCGTACGGCCCTGGCTGCTGACGGTCGCGCGCCGGCTCGCCATCGACGCGCGCCGGGCCCGGCAGGCCAGGCCGCCGGAGGTCGGCGACGCGGTCCTGGAGAACACGCGGGTGATCGCCGACCACGCCGAGCGGGCCGCCGCGACGCTCGACGTACGGGAGGCTGTGAAGACACTCACTCCACAGCACCGTGAAGTCCTGGTGCTGGTGTACTTCCAGGGGGCGAGTGTGGCGGAAGCCGCCGAAGCCCTGGGCATTCCGCCCGGTACCGTGAAGTCCCGTGCGTACTACGCGCTGCGCGCCCTGCGCAGGGTGCTCCCGGGATACGCGGCCGACCTGCGGTGAAACCGACCGCTGGGTCAAACCTCCGTAAAGCGCCTTGCTGTGGACCACTGTTGAGTAATCGGCTGTCCTCATCCGTGTTCCGGATGGGCCTGTCCCAGGAGCCGGGGTCGGGCGAAGCGCACGCACCGGAGGAAGGCAGGAAGGGATGCTGCACAGAGGTCAAGAGAGCACGGACGGCGACGGCGGTGAACTGGTCGTCCCCATGGCCTGGTTGTACGCCGAGTACATCGCCGACGAACTGCTGCGCACCGGCGATCTGATGCCGCCGGCGTCCGTGGAGTTCCGCGCCGGGCGGGACGCGCTGGCGCTGACCGTCTTCCTGTCCGACACCGGCGGCGAGCTCTGCGGCATCCGGGTGGTCTCACAGCTGGAGACGTGGCTGTCCCTGACCGCCTACGACCAGCCGTGGGAGGACTGGGTCCGCGAGCGGATGGCCGACCTCGCGGCCGACGCGCACGCCTGTGGCGTCCGCTCCCCGGACCTGGCGCTGGCCGAGGCCGCCTGGCGGTGGCTGGAGGAGACCGAACTGCTCGCGCCCGACCTGGACGCGGTGCCGGGCGGGGCGGGCGCGGTGAGCGAGGACGAGGGGCCGAAGGTGTGGACGCCGGCCTGGCGGCTCGGACTGCCCCTGGGGCACCTCGCCATCCATCTTTTCTAGCTTGGGACTTTTCCGGTCGGGGACGCGATCCGGGCACGTTTTCCGGCCAGGGCCGGGATCGGACCAATCCGCGGGCCCGGCCGCTCCGAATCCCTTGATTACGATTCGGTGCGCGCCTTGAGTGATTCGGCAGTGCGGTGCGTACGGGTGGGAGCAACGAGTAACCCCACCCGCACCCACCGCGAGGATTCGGCATGAGGTCCCTGGAAAGGCATCGCGACGTCGGCGCGTACGCGCTCGGCGTGCTGGACGAGGCGGAGGCCTTCCGCTTCGAGGACCACCTCATGGAGTGCCCCCGCTGTTCCGCGCAGGTGACCGAGTTCGGCCCCACGGCGCGGCAGTTGCTGCTGTACCGGCGGGCCACGCCGCGCTTCGTGCATCCCATGGCCCAGCCCGGTCCCCGGCTGCTGGAGCGGCTGGTCGGCGAGGTGGCGCGACGGCACCGGGCGGGGCGCCGGCGCCTGCTGTACGGCCTGGCCGCCTCCGTGGTGCTCGCCGTCGGCGGGCCGGCGGCCGCGGTCGTCGCCCGGCAGGGGGACGGGCCGGTGCGGGTCGCCGCCACCGACGCGACGACGGGGGTGTGGGCCGAGGTCAGGGCGGCGGACGCGGACTGGGGCAGCGAGGTGCGGTTGCGGGTCGAGGACGCGGCGGGACCGCACTCCTGTCTGCTGGTCGCCGTGGGCCGGGACGGCTCCGAGCAGACGGTGACCACCTGGATGGTCCCCGCCCACGAGGACCGGCC
The DNA here is from genome assembly GCF_040628575.1 of Streptomyces sp. NPDC006393. Lineage (NCBI taxonomy): Bacteria > Bacillati > Actinomycetota > Actinomycetes > Kitasatosporales > Streptomycetaceae > Streptomyces > Streptomyces sp. NPDC006393. The sequence goes on along the minus strand of NZ_JBEXZD010000002.1, from coordinate 35,052 downwards.
GGACACCGTGATGGGCGGCGCGGCGCTGCATCCCGGCCAGATCGCCCGCTTCGAGGTGCGCACGGCGGACGGGCGGCACCTGGTGACCCTCGACCCGGCCTGACCCGGAGCCACCCGGCCTCTGACCTATTTGAGCAGCCGCGACAGCCGGCGGTCCGCCAGCGGCTTGCCGCCCGTCTGGCAGGTCGGGCAGTACTGCAACGAGGAGTCGCTGAAGGAGACCTCGCGGATGATGTCCCCGCACACCGGACAGGGCTCCCCGGTACGTCCGTGCACGCGCAGACCGCTCTTCTTCTCCGCCTTCAGCCGGCCGGCCGCCAGGCCCCGGGAGCGCTCGACCGCCTCGGTCAGGGTGGTGCGCAGCGCCTCGTACAGCCGTCCGGTCTCCTCCGGCGTGAGGGAGGCGGCCAGCTTGTACGGGGACATCCTCGCCGCGTGCAGGATCTCGTCGCTGTAGGCGTTGCCGACGCCCGCGATCAGGCTCTGGTCGCGCAGCGCGCCCTTGATCCGCCGCCGCTCCCCCGCCAGCAGCCCGGCGAAGCGCTCCTCGTCGAAGTCGCCGGCCAGCGGGTCGGGGCCGAGCCGGGCCACGCCCGGAACCTCCCGCGGATCCCGTACGACGTACACCGCGAGCCGCTTCTGCGTGCCGGCCTCGGTGAGGTCGAAGCCCGCGCCGCTCTCCAGCGCGACCCGCAGGGCCAGTGGACCCTTGCCGGGCCGCGGCGGGCCGTCGGGCAGCCGGTCCTTCCACTGGAGCCAGCCGCCGCGGGCCAGATGGGTGACCAGGTGCGGGCCGCCGCCGGTCACCAGGTCCAGGAACTTGCCGTGCCGGGCGACGGCGGTGACCTCGCGGCCCTCCAGGGCGCCGACGGGAGGGTCGTAGGTCTTCAGGACGCTGATCGCGACGGGCAGCACGCGGACGATCTCGTGACCGACCAGGTTCTCGGTCAGGAAGTCCTTGAGCGCTTCCACCTCGGGCAGTTCCGGCATGCCTCCAGAGTGCCACCCGGCACCGGCGGCGCCACGCGCCACACCCGCGGGTTCAGGCGCTCTCCGGCACCACGAACTCGCACCACAGGCACTTGCCGCCGCCCCGCGCCTCCACGCCCCACACGTCGGTGAGCCGGTCGACGAGCAGCAGACCGCGGCCCGAGACGCCCTGCTCCCCCGGCTCCCGGCGGCGCGGCAGGGCGCTGGAGGAGTCCTCGACCTCCACCCGCAGCCGCCGGTCGCTGCCGCTGAGCACCCGCAGGGTGACGATGGCCGCGCCCTCGGTGTGCAGCAGGGCGTTGGTGATCAGTTCGTCGGCCACCAGTTCGATCTCGTCGGAGCGTTCCCGGGCGCCCCAGGAGCGGACCGTGGCGCGGATCATGTGCCGGGCCCGCGTCAGGGCCTCCGGGTCGCCGGGCGCCACGTGCTGCTGGAGCCGGCCCATGGGCTGCCGCTCGGTCAGCGCGCGGCGGCGCAGCACCAGCAGCGCCACGTCGTCGTCGCCGCCGCGCTTCTCGGCCGTCTCGATCAGCTGGTCGGCGAGGTCCCGTACGTCCTCGGGCCCCGCGGCGACGGACGCCGCCAGAGCCCGCATGCCGTCGTCGAGATCGGCGCCGGGCACTTCGACGAGGCCGTCGGTGCACAGCACCAGGGTGTGCCCGGGGTCGAGCTCCATGGCGCAGACCGGGTACTCCAGGCTGCCGAACTCCGCCGACAGGCCGAGCGGCAGGCCGCCGTCGACGGCGACCCGGTCGCAGCTGCCGTCCCCCAGCCGCACCAGCGGGTCGATGTGCCCGGCGCGCACCACCTGGACGACGCCGGTGGACAGGTCGGCCTCCGCGTACAGGCAGGTCGCGAAGCGGTCGGTGTCGAGCTCGTGCAGGAAGGTGGAGGCGCGGGCCATCACGGTGGCCGGGGTGTGGCCCTCGGCGGCGTAGGCGCGCAGCACGATGCGCAGCTGGCCCATGACGGCGGCGGCGTGCGTGTCGTGGCCCTGCACATCGCCGATGACGGCGCCGACCCGGCCTCCGGGCAGCGGGATCAGGTCGTACCAGTCGCCGCCGATGTCCCGGCCGAGGGAGCCGCCCGCGTAACCGGAGCGGTAGCGGACGGCGACGTCCGCGCCGGGCACGCTGGGGATGGTGCGCGGCAGCATGGCCTGCTGAAGGCTCTGGGCGAGGTCCTTCTCCTGTTCGTAGAGCATCGCCCGTTGCAGGCTCTGCGCGATGCTGCTGCCGAGGGCGACCAGGACGTTGCGCTCGTCCTGGGAGAAGCCGTGGCGGCCGCTGTAGAGCAGGCCCATGCCGCCGATGGGGCGGGCCTGGGCGATCAGCGGCAGATAGGCGGCCGAGGTGATGTCCAGGCCGGTGATGTGCGGCCACAGGACGGGATAGCAGGCGGCGAACTCCTCCGCGGACTCGATGAAGCGGGGTCTGAGGGTGCGCACCGCCTCGCTCATCGGGTAGGGCTCGTCGATCCGGGTGACCCGGGTGCCGGGTACGGAGGTGCCCTCCGGTCCTTCGGCGACGAGCCGGATCCGGCCGGCCTCGACCAGGCCCAGGACCAGGCTGGTGGAGCCGAGGAGGGCCAGGCCGTGGCTGTCCTTGACGACGTCGATGACGTCCTGGACGGTGCGCGCGTGGGCGAGGGCGGCGGTGGTGGCCTGGACGACGTTGGTCTGCTCGCGCCGGGCGGCGTCCAGGGCCTGGCGCTGGGCGCGGCCGGCGCTGTCGTCGAGTTCGTCGGTCGCGTCCCGGACGATCCCGATGATCCGGCGGGGGCGGCCGTTCTCGTCGCGGCGGATGCAGCCCTGGGTGTGGGCCCAGCGCAGGGAGCCGTCGCGCAGGCGCAGGCGGACGTAGGTGCCGTAGTGCTCGCTGCCGTCCTTCATCGCACGGGCCACCAGGGCGTCCAGCCGCTGTCCCTCGCCGCCGGGCACGCGGGAGGCCAGGGTCTCGGGGTGGCCGTCGTACTCCTCGGGGGTGATGTCGAAGATCCGGTAGGCCATGGCGTCCAGGCTGCACAGACCCGTGTCCAGGTCCCAGTCGAAGGTACCCATGCGGTGGAGAGCCAGGATCGGGTCCGGGTGGACGGGCCAGTCGTCCGGCGGTGACAGGGTGCGCGCTCCCCGATCAGCCATGGGGCCACCTTGCCAGGGTTTGACCGATTCTTCGAGCTGGGAGAGAGCTAGCCGGAGCCCCGGAGCCGGGGGCTGAGGGCGGCACCATGGAGGAGAGGAGCGTGCACGGCCGTGGGATGGTTCATCGCACCCGACTACTGGCTGAGCCGGCTGGTCTTCCAGCGGGCCCTGGCCGCCGTGTATCTCGTGGCGTTCCTGACGGCCGCCCTCCAGTTCCGGGCGCTGCTCGGCGAGCGCGGCATGCTGCCGATCCCCCGGTTCGTCGAGCGGGTGCCGTTCCGGCGGGCGCCGAGCCTGTTCCACTGGCGCTACTGCGACGCTCTGTTCGCGGCGGTCGCGTGGGCCGGGTGCGCGGTGTCGGCCGCCCTGCTCGCGGGGCTGGACTCATGGCTTCCGCTGTGGGGCGGCATGCTGCTGTGGCTGGTGCCGTGGGCGCTGTATCTGTCGATCGTCAACGTCGGGCAGACCTGGTACGGATTCGGGTGGGAGTCGCTGCTGCTGGAGACCGGGTTCCTCACGGTGTTCCTGGGCAACGACGAGGTGGCCCCGCCGGTCGTGGTGCTGTTCCTGCTGCGCTGGATCCTCTTCCGTGTGGAGTTCGGCGCCGGGCTGATCAAGCTGCGGGGCGACGAGTGCTGGCGGAAGCTGACCTGCCTGGACTACCACCATGAGACGCAGCCGATGCCGGGCCCGCTGAGCTGGTTCTTCCACCATCTGCCGGCGCCCCTGCACCGGGCCGAGGTGGCCGCCAACCACGTCACGCAACTGCTGGTGCCCTTCCTGCTGTTCACCCCGCAGCCGATCGCCACCGCCGGGGCGTCGCTGATGATCGTGACCCAGCTGTGGCTGGTCCTCTCGGGCAACTTCGCCTGGCTGAACTGGATCACGATCGTGCTGGCCCTCTCGGCCGTCCAGTGGCCGGGGCGCGCTCCGGCGTCCGTGGCCGGGGCCCCACTGTGGTACGAGGTGGTGGTGCTGGCCGTCGCCGCGCTCGTCGTGGTCCTGAGCTACCGCCCCGTGGTGAACATGATCTCCCGCCGCCAGGTCATGAACCGCTCCTTCGACCCGCTGCACCTGGTCAACACCTACGGCGCGTTCGGCAGCGTCAGCCGTGTCCGCTACGAGGTGGTGGTCGAGGGCACGCTGGACGACGGGCCGCCCGAGGACGCGGAGTGGCGGGAGTACGAGTTCCGGGGCAAGCCGGGGGACCCGCGGCACTGGCCGCGCCAGTTCGCGCCGTACCACCTGCGGCTGGACTGGCTGATGTGGTTCGTGGCGCTGTCCCCGGCGTACGCCGGTGCCTGGTTCGGCGCCCTGGTGGAGCGGCTCCTGGAGAACGACCGCGACACCCTCCGGCTGCTGCGCCGCTCCCCCTTCCCGCCCGACCGGCCCCCGCTGTACGTCCGCGCCCGCCTGTTCCGCTACCGCTACACGTCGTGGCGGGAGCTGCGCGAGACGGGCGCCTGCTGGGACCGGACCTACGTACGGGAGTTTCTGCCGCCGGTGCGGCTGGCGGAGGCGTCCGAGCGGCCGTGACCGGGGCCGGGGCCGGGCCGGCCGGGTCACCGGCTCACAGCCCGTAGACGCGGGTGGCCGTTCCCTCGAAGACCTCCGCGCGTTCGGGCTCGCTCAGGGCGGCGGTCAGACCCTGGGCGGTGGCGAGGACGTCGGAGTAGCCGGCCGCGAGGGTGCAGACCGGCCAGTCGGAGCCGTACATCAGGCGGCGCGGGCCGAAGGCTTCGAGGGCCACCTCCGCGTAGGGGCGCAGGTCGCCGGGGGTCCACGTCGTGAGGTCGGCCTCGGTGACCAGGCCGGAGAGCTTGCCGACGGTGTTGGGCAGGGCGGCCAGCGCACGGACGGCCGTCGCCCAGGGCTCCAGCCGGCCCGAGGCGATCGGGGGCTTGCCCAGGTGGTCGAGGACGAAGGTGAGGCCCGGGTGGTCGGCCGCGGCCCTGGCACAGGCCGGGAGCTGGTGATCCAGGACGACCAGGTCGTACACCAGGCCCGCGGCCGCGACGGCGGCCAGGCCCCGGCGCACGTCCGCGCGCAGCAGCCACTGAGGGTCGGGTTCGGCCTGGACCTGGTGACGTATGCCCTTGAGCCGGCGACCGCCGGGGAGGTCGCTCAGGCGGGCGAGTTCCTCGGCGATGTCGGGGCGGGTGAGGTCCACCCAGCCGACCACTCCGGCGATCAGCTCGTGCTCCTCGGCCAGGGCCAGGAACTCCGGGGTCTCCTCGGGCACGGTGACCGTCTGGACGAGGACCGTGCGGTCGACTCCGGCCGCCCGCGCCTGTGGCACGAGGTCCGTGATCGTGAAGTCGCGGCGCAGCGGGCTCAGTTCGGGGCCGGTGATCCAGTCCTGGTCGCGTGCGGACAGGTCCCACAGGTGATGATGGGCGTCGACGGTCACGGCGACTCCCGTACGACGGGCCGGCCGGCGGCTGCTCGGGTCGCGGCTCTCGGCGCGGCTGTGGTCTCGGCTCTCGTCCCGCTTCTCGTCTCGGCTCTCGGCGAGAGTCTCATCGGGGCCCCTCCTCGGTGGGGACGGGTGCTTCGGCCGGCAGCAGCCCCGTCTCCCGCAGCTCCCGCCAGAAGGCGGCGGGGACGGGGGTCGCGAACTGCTCGGCGCAGTCGCGTACTTCGGCGGCCGAGCGCGCACCGCTCAGGACGCTCGCCACCGCCGGGTGGGCGGAGCAGAAGGCCAGGGCCGCGGCGCGCACGGTGACGCCGTGGCGGTCGGCGAGCGCCTTCATGCGCAGTGCGCGGCCGAGCGGTTCGGCGGGCGCCCGCGCGTAGTCGTAGGTGGCGTCCGGCCTGGGGTCCGCCAGGAGGCCCGAGTTGAAGGCGCCGCCGATCACCACCGGCACCCCTCGCTCGACGGCGGCGGGCAGCAGGTCGGCCAGCGCGCTCTGGTCGAGGAGCGTGTAGCGGCTGGCGCACAGCACCACGTCCACGTCGGTGTCCGTCACGAAGCGGGTCAGCATCCGCGACGGGTTCATGCCCGCCCCGATCGCGCCGACCACCCCCTGCGAGCGCAGCTCCTCCAGCGCCGGATAGCCCTCCCGGAAGGCCTGCTCGGCATGGTCGTCGGGGTCGTGGAGGTAGACGACGTCCACGCGGTCCAGGCCGAGCCGTGCCAGGCTCTGCTCCAGGCCGCGGCGGACGCCGTCCGCGCTGAAGTCCCACACGCGGCGGTGGGCGGCGGGCACGGCGAAGCCGTGGGCGAGGTCGTCGCCGCCGCGGTCCGTGGGCTCCAGCAGACGGCCGACCTTCGTGGAGAGCGTGTACGCCGACCGGGGGCGGGCGCGCAGGGCCGCGCCGAGGCGGCGCTCGGACAGGCCGAGACCGTAGTGCGGGGCCGTGTCGAAGTAGCGGATGCCGTGGCGCCAGGCCGCGTCGACGGTCTCGTACGCCTGCTCCTCGCCGACCTCGCGGTACAGGTTGCCGATCGCGGCGGCGCCGAAGCCCAGCGGGCCGATCTCGACGCCGCCGCTGCCGAGGCGGGTCACCGGTCCGCCGGGCGCGGCCGCAGGCCCTGCATGCCTCCGTCGACGGCGAGTGCGGTGCCGGTGGTGGCGGCCGACAGCGGGCTCGCGAGATGGGCGATGGCGCCCGCGACCTCGGCGGCCGTCACCAGGCGGCCGGTGGGCTGGCGGGCCTGGAGGGCCGCGCGTTCGGCGGCCGGGTCGGGGGCGGCCTCCAGCAGACGGCCGACCCACGGGGTGTCCACGGTGCCGGGGTTGACGCAGTTGACGCGGATGCCCTCGCGGAGGTGGTCGGCGGCCATGGCGAGGGTGAGGGAGTACACGGCGCCCTTGGTGGCGCTGTACAGCGCCCGCTGGGGCAGGCCGGCCGTGGCGGCGATCGAGCAGGTGTTGACGATCGCCGCGTGCCGCGAGTCGCGCAGGTACGGGAGGGCGGCGCGGGCCGTGCGGACCATGCCGAGGACGTTGACGTCGAAGACGCGGTGCCACTCCTCGTCGTCGTTGTCCTCTACGGTGCCCTGGGCGCCGATGCCCGCGTTGTTGACCAGGACGTCGAGCCCGCCGAGCTCGGTGCCGGCCGCCGCGACGGCCTCGCGCACCGAGGCGTCGTCCGTCACGTCGGCGCGGAAGGCGAGCAGCGGCTCGTCCACAAATGACGGGTCCAGGTCGAGGACGGCGACGCGCGCTCCCCGCTCGGCGAGGAGCGTGGCGGTGGCCCGGCCGATGCCGGAGGCGCCGCCCGTCACCAGTGCCCTGAGTCCGGTGAAGTCGCTCATGCGGTCTGTCCCTTCCGCGGCTGGAGCGGGTCGGTCTCGGCGGCCCAGAAGGTGCCGCCGGGGTAGGTGTAGCGGGCTATGGACTCCGGCCGCATGGCGGCGGAGAAGCCCGGGGTGGTGGGCGCCGTGTAGTGGCCGCCGCGGATCACCACCGGTGCGAGGAAGTGCTCGTGGAGGTGGTCGACGTACTCGATGACGCGGTCCTCGGTGGTGCCGGAGACGGCCACGTAGTCGAACATCGACAGGTGCTGCACCAGTTCGCACAGGCCGACGCCGCCGGCGTGCGGGCACACCGGGACGCCGTACTTGGCGGCGAGCAGCAGGATCGCGAGGTTCTCGTTGACCCCGCCGACGCGGGCCGCGTCGATCTGGAGGACGTCGAGCGCGCCGGCCTGGAGCATCTGCTTGAAGACGACGCGGTTGTGCACGTGCTCCCCGGTGGCGACCTTCACGGGGGCCACGGCCGCACGGATGGCCGCGTGGGCGAGGACGTCGTCGGGGCTGGTGGGCTCCTCGATCCAGTACGGGTCGAACGCGGCCAGCGCCGTGGTCCAGCGGATCGCCTCGGCCGTGTCCCAGCGCTGGTTGGCGTCGACGGCCATGCGGATCCCGGGGCCGATGGCCGCCCGTGCCACGCGGCAGCGCCGTATGTCGTCGTCGAGGTCCGCGCCGACCTTGAGCTTGATCTGCCGGAAGCCGTCGGCGACGGCCCGGACGGCGAGCCGGGTCAGCTTGTCGTCGTCGTAGCCGAGCCAGCCGGGGGAGGTCGTGTAGGCGGGGTAGCCGTGCTCCAGCAGCCGGGCCGTGCGCTGCCGCGCGCCCCGGCGGCCGCGGCGCAGCAGGTCCAGCGCCTCCTCGGGGGTGAGGGCGTCGGTGAGGTAGCGGAAGTCCATCTGGTCCACCAGCCACGCCGGGTCGGCCTCGGCGAGCAGCCGCCACAGGGGTTTTCCGGCGCGCCGGGCGGCGAGGTCCCACACCGCGTTGACGACCGCGCCGATCGCCATGTGCATCACGCCCTTCTCGGGACCCAGCCAGCGCAGTTGGCTGTCGCCGACCAGGTCCCGGAAGAGCGAGCCGGGGTCGGCGCACACCTCCTGCACGGGCCGTCCCACCACGTGGTGGCGCAGCGCGTGGATCGCGGCGACCTGGACGTCGTTGCCGCGCCCGATGGTGAAGGCGAAGCCGTGTCCCTCTAGGCCGTCCGGGGCGTCGGTGCGCAGCACGACGTAGGCCGCCGAGTAGTCGGGGTCCGGGTTCATCGCGTCGGAGCCGTCGAGTTCGCGTGAGGTGGGGAAGCGGATGTCGTGGGTGTCGACCGCGGTGATGCGCTCGGGTGTCGGGGGCACGGATGGCCTTTCGGTCGGACGGTTGCCCGCATGGTTATCAGACCACTCGGCGCCTACAACACCCCCTGGCGGCAAGGCTTCTCGGTTTCCCGTCACAGTGGTCGGACCACACGGGTGGCTAGACTGCGGCGCACGGCGACAGGAGGAGCGGCGTGGACGAGACCTCGACCGGCCCGGTGCGGGAGACGGCGGCGGCCTGCGCCCCCGCGACCGTTCCGCGCAAGGGCACCGTGACGCAGCGCGCCATCGAGCGGATCAAGGAGATGATCGCCGACGGTCTGCTGGAGCCGGGGCAGCGGCTGCCGACCGAGCGTGACCTCGCCGCCCAACTGGGCATCTCCCGCAGCTCGATGCGCGAGGCGATCCGCGCCCTCACGGTGCTGGGCGTGCTGGAGGCCCGGCACGGCTCCGGCATCTACGTCACCCGGCTGGAGGCCGGCGATCTGCTGGAGACCTTCGGCGTCGTGGCCGGTCTGACCCGCGGCCCGCGTCTGGTGGAGCTGCTGGAGGTGCGGCGGATCCTGGAGTCGACCGCGACCGCGCTGGCGGCGGCGCGGATCACCCCGGACCGGCTGGCCGCGGTCGGGAAACACCTGGCGGCGATGGAGGCCACCGACGACCCCGAGGAGATCCTCGCCCACGACCTCGCCTTCCACCGGGAGATCGCGGCGGCCGCGGGCAACGAGACCATGGCCGCCATCCTGGAGGGCCTGTCCTCGCGCACCTTCCGCGCCCGGGTCCGGCGCGGGTACCAGGAGGAAGGCGCCGTCGCCCGCACCCGCCGCGAACACGCCGCCGTCTTCCGGGCGTTGACCGCCCGTGACCCGGAGGCGGCCCGGGCGGCGGCGGCCGCGCACGTGGGCGGGGTGGAGGAGTGGCTGCGCGCTCAGGTGGGGCGGTAGCGGCGGCCCGGAGAGGGCCGCGCCGCCGCGCTCAGCCGCCGGGAGCCGGCAAGGACGGTTCCGGTCGCTGTCCCCGCGTCTGCGACCACTCCCGCAGCTCGTTGGCGCCGACCTCCTCGAGGACGCTCTGCAAGGCCTGCCGGGCCGCCGCGTCGCGTTCGGCCTCCGGCAGCAGGAGGTAGCGGTCCAGGGCCCGGCGCAGCGTCTCCCGTGCCTGCGCCGCCAGCACCCAGCGTGAACCGGGGCTGTACAGCTGCCGCATGCCGGTGAAGAAGACGGCTCCGCCCGCGATCAGCGCGGTCAGCCAGGCGGGCGCGTGCAGCCCGGCGGCGACGACCGTCACCGAGGTGGTGCCGAGCGCGCCCAGCTCCGTCACATGGTGCAGTCTGCGGGCGCGGTCGCAGGAGCGTGCGTAGAACTCCAACTCCCGGCGCGTCAGGGCGAGCAGGGGATCCGGCTCGGTGGACCAGGACTGATCGGGGACCCTTCTTCGTCGCATCGCCCCATCATCGCGGCCGGGGCCGTGCGCGCAAGGGCCGGGCAGGGCGGCACGGCGGCCGAGGGCCGTGCCGCCCTCCCCGGGAGCCTGTCCGGCCGGCTCAGGCGCGGCGCAGCCGCAGCGTCACCAGCTCGAAGGGCCGCAGCCGGACCGCGATCCGGCCACCGTCCCGCCCCGGTGCCGTGGAGTCGGCCAGGGGCCGCTCCAGAAGGTCCGTCACCGTGACGTCCTCGACCTCGAACCCCGCCGTCAGCGTGGCCCGGGCCCGCCCGCCGTGGGCCTCGTGGAAGCGGACCACCACGTCGCCGCTGCCGTCGTCGGCCAGCTTCACCGCCGTCACGACCACCGCGTCGTCGTCCACCGTCACCAGCGGGGCGACCTCCCCGGCGCCGGTCAGCCGCCGCTCGGGCACATTGAGGCGCCAGCCCTCGCGCACCGCGTCACCGATGTCCGCGCCCGGCACCAGGGCGTGCCGGAAGCGGTGGACGCCCTGGTCCGTCTCGGGGTCGGGGAAGCGCGGGGCACGCAGCAGCGACACCCGGACCGTGGTCGTGGTGCCCCGGTCGCCGTCGGTGCGGACGGTACGGGTGACGTCGTGGCCGTACGTCGAGTCGTTGACGATCGCCACGCCCCAGCCCGGCTCCTCCAGGTGGACGAACCGGTGGTTGCAGGCCTCGAACTTGGCGGCTTCCCAGGAGGTGTTGGTGTGGGTGGGCCGGTGGAAGTGCCCGAACTGGGTCTCCGAGGCGTACCGTTCGGCGTGCACGTCCAGCGGGAAGGCGAGCTTGAGGAACTTCTCCGTCTCGTGCCAGTCCACCTCGGTGTCCACCACCAGCCGCCGCTCCCCCGCCGCCAGCGACAGCACCTGGGTGACCCGGGAGGCGCCGAAGGACCGTACGATCCGCACCGAGGCGCCGTCCTCGCCGGCCGTGACCGAGTCCGCGTCCGTCAGATCGGTGACCGTGTTGCGGTAGAACTCGTCCACGTCCCAGGCGTCCCACATGTTCGGGAAGTCCGGGTGCAGCTGGAGGAGGTTCGCGGCCCGGCCCGGGGCGATCGTCTCCCGGCCGGCCTCCACGTCGTACGCCGAGACGACCAGGCCGCGGTCGTCGATCTCGATCCGCAGCAGGCCGTTGTCCAGGACGTGCCCGCCGCCCGCGCGGGGCGCGAGGCGCGTCCCGCCCCCGGTGGCGGGGGTGGCGGCGCCGCCGGCCGGGACGCCCGCGCGGGTGTGCGGGGCCGCGTTGAAGACGAGCGGCGTGGCGCCTTCGCCCGCCAGCGCGCGCTGGGCGGCCTCGATGATCCCGGTCAGCTCGCCGGCGATCCGCTCGTACGTGGCGCGGGCCTCGCGGTGCACCCAGGCGATGGACGAGCCGGGCAGGATGTCGTGGAACTGGTGGAGCAGCACCGTCTTCCAGATCCGGTCCAGGTCCTCGTACGGGTAGGGGAATCCGGTCCGCACCGCCGCCGTCGCCGCCCACAGCTCCGCCTCCCGGAGCAGGTGCTCGCTGCGCCGGTTGCCCTGCTTGGTCTTCGCCTGGCTGGTCAGGGTGGCGCGGTGCAGCTCCAGGTAGAGCTCGCCCACCCACACGGGCGGTTCGGGGTACTCGGCCTCGGCCTTGTCGAAGAAGGCGCTCGGGGTCTCCCACACGACCTGCGCCGAGCCCTCCAGGTCGCGCAGCCGGGCCGCCTTGGCGACCATCTCGCGGGTGGTGCCGCCGCCCCCGTCGCCCCAGCCGGTGGGGGCGAGGGAGTGCCGGGCGACGCCCTTGTCCTTGAAGTTGCGGGCCGCGTGGGCGATCTCGCTGCCCTTCATGGAGCAGTTGTAGGTATCGACGGGCGGGAAGTGCGTGAAGATCCGGGTGCCGTCGATGCCCTCCCACTGGAAGGTGTGGTGCGGGAACTTGTTGGTCTGCGACCAGGAGATCTTCTGCGTCAGCAGCCGCGTGGAGCCGGCCGCTCGGATGATCTGCGGCAGTCCGGCGGCGAACCCGAAGGTGTCGGGCAGCCACGCCTCGTCGTTCTCGATGCCGAACTCGTCGAGGAAGAACCGCTTGCCGTGCACGAACTGCCGGGCCATCGCCTCCGAGCCGGGCATGTTGGTGTCGGACTCGACCCACATCCCGCCGGCCGGCACGAACCGCCCGTCCGCGACCGCCTTCTTCACCCGTGCCCACACCTCGGGCCGGTGCTCCTTGATCCACGCCCACTGCTGCGCCTGGGACATGGCGAAGACGAACTCCGGCTCGTCCTCCAGCAGGGCGGTCATGTTGGACGTCGTACGGGCGACCTTGCGCACCGTCTCGCGCAGCGGCCACAGCCACGCCGAGTCGATGTGCGCGTGCCCGACCGCGCTGATGCGGTGCGCGGAGGGCACGGCGGGCGCGGACAGCACACCGGTCAGCCGCGCGCGGGCCACCTCGGCCGTGCCGTTCACGTTCTGGAGGTCGATCGCGTCGAGCGCGCGGTCCACGGCACGCAGGATCTCGTACCGGCGCTGGGAGTCCACCGGCAGCTCGGTCATCAGCTCACCCAGCACCTCCAGGTCGGCGACCAGCTGCCACACGGTCTCGTCGAAGACCGCGAGGTCCATGCGGGTCAGCGTGTACTGGGGTTCGCCGCCCGCGGTCTCCTTGTCGCCGAGCCGCGTCGGCAGGAAGGGGTGGTAGTCGAGGATGACCGGATTGGAGGCGGCCTCGATGTGCAGCCGCACCTCCTCGCCGCCCGCGACGGGCGCGCCGATCCGGACCCACTGGTTGCGCGGGTTGAGGCCCTTCACCGGGGTGCCGTCGGGCCGGTAGACCAGGCCCTCGCACTGGAAGCCGGGCATGTTCTCGTCGAAGCCGAGGTCGAGGAGGGCCTCGACGGTCCGCCCGGCCCACTCCTGCGGCACGGTCCCGGTCACCCGGAACCAGCTGGTGCCCCACGGAGCACCCCAGCGGGCGCCCACCTCGATCGGCTCCGGCTCGGCGGCCAGTCCCTCGGCCACCGGCACGGGCTCGCCGGGCGCGTGCCACACCGCGACCTGGAGGGGGACGGACTCGGGGTACACGGCGGGGCGGACGCGCTCGTCGAGGACGCGCTTGAGGCGGGTTTCGACCAGGCTGCGGTCGTCATGCATGAGGGGTGCTCCGTAGGTCGTACGTCAGCGGGTGGATCGGTGGACTGTTCGGCGGATGGTCACCAGGGGTGGGAGACGGCCGCGGGGGCCGACGAGGTGTACAGCTCCCCCACCGCGCGCACTTCGAACCGTACGGCGTGCTCGCCCGCGGCGGGTGTCAGGCCCCCGGCGAAGTACGCCCGCTGGCAGGTGCCGCCGAGGAAGCGGCGGGTGCCGTCGGGCAGCACGCGGTGCACGGTGTAGTGGCGTACCGTGCCGGGCGCCGGATGGTTCCAGGCCAGGCGCAGGTCACCGCCGGAGGCGGCGGTGATCCGCGGCCCGGAGGGGGCGGCCGGGGCACCGGTGACGGTGCGGCCGTGGACGGCGAGGCCGCCGAGCCGCCAGCGCACCGGGCCTCCGTCACCGGTCGCGGTCAGCCGGACACCGATCGCGTGCACGGTCCCGGACAGGCCGGCGAGCCGGACCGTCGCGGTCCGCCAGCCGTCGCGGGTGCCGGCCGGCAGGGGGAGGTACGTGTACGGCGGTGCCGCCCCCGCGTCGTCCGGCTCGGCGGTCGCCACGGCCAGCTCGATCCCCACCGCTCCCGCGTCCGCGCGGTGGGTCAGCTCCACGACCGTGTCCGGGCCGATCGGCAGCCGGGTCGCGTACAGGTCGAGCACGGCGGGCCGGTCGAGCGCGCCCTCCACCAGCACGCTGCTGCCGCCGCGCCATGCGTCCGCGAAGTCGAAGCGGACGACGGGCCGCTGCCCGTCGGTGCGCACCGCCCAGCGCCGGGACGGCAGCCGGTCCTGGAGGCCGAGATGGTTCCACGGGGTGCCGGAGGCGACCTCGCCGTCCTCGTACCAGCGCAGTCCGTGCCCGGTGTTGAACGTGCTCGCGAACGGCAGTGAGGCGACCGTCGACCGGTCCGCCACGGACACGGCGGGCGCCCGCCAGCCGTCGGCCGGGTCGGGCCGGGACGGATCGAGGGAACGGCCGGTCCAGAACCGGTCGTCGGCGGCGTGGAAGTCCTCCGGGGTGTGCCCGGCGGGCAGGTGGTTGCGGGTCCACTCGGGGCGGTAGAGGCCGATCGAGGTGACGTGCGGCCGGTCGGCGGGCACGATCGCGTCCCAGTCCACGGACGTGTTCGACCCGTTCGACTCCACGTCGACGCCCGCCCACAACTCGTAGCGGTCGCGGCCCAGTCGTGCGGCCTCGTCCGCCGAGGAGGCGAGCGATCCGGCGCTCCAGCGGAAGTCGACGAACATGTCGTCGGCGGCCCGGAAGAACTCCTCGTTACGGCTGTCGAGCGCGCCCTGCCAGCTCACCGAGCCGTCCACGGTCATCGCGTCGTACCAGGTCACCCGCTGTCCCCTGGCCGCGGACAGCTGCCGGAGCTCGCGTACGAAGCCCAGCATGTCCGCGCCGAGCGCGCTGTCGCCGCCGCCGGTCTCGGCGTTGACGAACCAGCCGTCGAAGCCGTGGGCCGCCGCCACCGCGACCAGTCGCGCCGCGAGCGGGTAGTGGCCGGAGGCGTCCCTCTGCACGAGGTCACGGGTCCACTGGAGCTGTCCGCCGTAGGCGGCGGGCGGCAGGAAGACGTTGCCGAGGACGGGGACGCCATGGCGGTGGGCCGCGTCCACGACGGGGGCGTTCGGGGCCAGGATCAGGCCCTCACCGGACGAGCCGCCCCAGAACACCAGCTCGTCGATGTACGCCCAGTGCGTCAGGGCGTAGGTGTCGGCGGTGGCCGAGCCCTGGGACGGGTTGGAGGAGGTGGGGCCGAAGGAGACCAGGGACTGGATGCGGGCCTGTCCGGCGCGCGCGGTGGTGTTGGCGGGTGCCGGGGTGAAGCGGCGGGCGAGCGGGACGGAGGAGGCGTTGAAGGCGAGGTCGGGGTCGGTGGCGGCGCGCCAGTCCTTCAGGCTGCGCCAGGTGATGCCGGGACCGGGGCTGCCGGAGGGCAGGGAGTCGGGGTACCAGTAGGAGGCGTACGGCTGGAGCGCGGCCGTCGCCTTCGGGGCGGCCTCGGCGGCCCGCGCGAGCGGCGCGGGCAGGAACGCGGCCACGGCGCCCGCGATCAGGACGGTGCGTCTGGTGGGCTCGGGGTTCACGTGCGGGTGCCTCCTTGCGGGGTCGGGAGTACCTGGTCGGACGTGACGACTTCGGTGATGCCGCGGGCGGCGAGGTGGTCCGGGTCGGATGCCCGGGTGTCCAGGACGGTGGTGGGGCGGGCGCCGTCGGCGGTCAGCCGGAAGAAGGCCTCGAAGACGTCGCCGCCGGGCGAGCAGCGGGAGCGGGCGGCCGGGTCGGCGGGGACGGCGAGGGCGGTGGTGCGCGGGGCCGGGGCGTACGTGTGGTCGCGGGCCGCACGGGCGAGGCTGCGGGCGATGTCCTTGGGTTCGCGGTCGTTGGTGAGCAGGCCGAGGGTGTACTCGAGTGCGGGGAAGTCGGCCAGCTCGCGGGAGACGTCGTGGGAGCACCACCAGGTGATGCCCCACAGGTCGGGACAGTCCAGGGCGCCCGCGACGGTGGCCTCGGTGAACGCGGCGGCATGCTCGGCGGGGATCAGGGGCGCGGGGGCGCCGACCTCCTGGAGCCAGACCGGGCGGTGCGGGTCGTCGGCCCAGGCCTTGCTGAGCTCGATCAGGTAGGCGGCGTGGTGCTCGGTGGGGACGGAGGTGCGGCCGTGGCGCTGGGCGGTGCCGTTGAACACCCAGGAGTGGACGGCCGTGAGGGCGCCGTGCCGGGCGGCCTGGGCCGGGGTGAAGGGCATGTCGTCCTGGTACCAGGTGGCGTCGTACTCGGCGTGCAGGTGCAGCTTGCCGGGGGCGCCCTTCTCGCAGGCGGCGAGCATGCGCTCCAGCCAGGCGTCGATCTGGTCGGCGGTGGCCCGGTCGGGGTCGGGGTGGGGCCCGGCGGAGAACTGGTTGACCTCGTTGCCGAGCGTCATGCCGAGGAAGTTCGGGCGGTCGGCGAGGGCGGCGGCCAGGGTGTGCAGGTAGGCGGCCTGGCCGTCGAGCACCTCGGGGTCGGTGAACAGGTTGCGGCGGTGCCAGGTGCGGGTCCAGGCCGGCAGGAAGTCGAAGCTGGACAGGTGTCCTTGCAGACCGTCCACGTTGACGTCGAGCCCGCGTTCGGCGGCGGCGTCGACGAGCTGGACGAGCTGTGCCACGGCGCGGGGGCGGATCAGGGCACGGTCGGGCTGGAAGTAGGGCCACAGCGGGAAGACCCGGATGTGGTCCAGGCCGAGCGCGGCGATGGAGTCCAGGTCGGCGCGGACGGCGTCGAGGTCGAAGTCGAGCCAGTGGTGGAACCACCCCTGGCTCGGGGTGTAGTTGACGCCGAAGCGCACGGCAGAAGGCATGCGGGGTCCTTGCGGGGTGGGGTACGGGGGCCGGCCCTGCTGACGGCCGGGTGGTTCTCGGTGGTCAGCCCTTGACGGCGCCCTCGCCGACGCCGCGGAAGAAGTAGCGCTGGAGGCAGGCGAAGAGCGCGATCAGCGGGGCCACGGCGATGATCGTGCCGGCGGCGACGAGGCGTTCGTCGTTGGCGAAGGTGCCGTGCAGGTAGTTGAGGCCGATGGTCAGGGTGAACTTGGCGGGGTCGCTGAGCACGATCAGCGGCCACAGGAAGTCGTCCCAGGCGCCCATGAAGGCGAAGATCGCCACGACGGCGAGGGTGCCCTTGACCGACGGCAGGGCGATGCGCAGGAACCGCTGCCAGACGTTGGCGCCGTCGACGTAGGCGGCCTCCTCGATCTCGTAGGGAAGGTTGAGGAAGGCGTTGCGCATCAGCAGGACGTTCATGGCGGCGACGGCGCCGGGCAGGACCACGCCGACGAGCGTGTTGTTCAGACCGAGGTCGCGCATGGTGGTGAACTGGGCGATGATGATGCTCTCCGCGGGAACGAGCATCGCGAGCACGAAGACGACGGTGGTCGCGCGGCGGCCCCGGTAGCGCAGCCGGGCCAGGGCGTAGCCGGCGAGGGCGGAGCCGACGCAGTTGGTGACGACGTTGGCCGCGGCGACCTTCAGCGAGTTCAGGGCGTAGTCCCAGACCGGGATGGTCCGGGACACCCGCTCGTAGTTGTGCAGGGTGGGGTGGCTGGGCAGGAACTTCGGCGGGGAGCTGAAGATGTCCTCGGTCGGCCCCTTGAGCGAGGTGGACAGCTGCCACAGGAACGGGCCGACGGTCAGGGCGAGAACGGCGAGCAGCAGCACGTAGCGCAGGACCAGTTCCCACGCCCGGATGCGGCGGCCGTTGCCGTCGGTGAAGCGGGGCCGCCGGGCAGGGGCCGGTGTCCTGGTGGCCGGGGTCTTCTGGACGAGGCTCACGAGTCCTCCCTCCGGTCGGCGCGCAGCACGAGCAGCATCAGGACGACGGTGACGACGAAGACGACCAGCGAGATGGCGGAGGCGTAGCCGACCCGGCCGGTCAGGCCGGTGCCGGTGCGCTGCACGAGCATCACCAGGGTGGTGTCCTCACCGGCCGGGCCTCCGCTCGGCCCGGCCATCAGGTACACCTCGGAGAACACCTTGAAGGCGGAGACCGAGGCGAGCGCGGCGACCAGGACCATGGTGGAGCGGACGGCCGGGACGGTGACGGTGAAGAAGCGGCGCACCGCGCCCGCTCCGTCCACGGCGGCGGCCTCGTGCAGCTCGCGCGGCACGTTGGCGAGCGCCGCCAGGTAGATGATCATGTAGTAGCCGAGGCCCCTCCAGACCGTGACGGCCATGGCGCTCAGCAGGAGCAGCCACTGGTCGCTGAGGAAGCCGACCTTGCCCACCCCGACCGTCTCCAGCAGCGAGTTCACCAGGCCCCGCTCGTCCAGCAGCCACACCCAGATCAGGCCGACCACGACGATCGAGGCGACGACCGGGGTGTAGAAGGCGGACCGGAAGAAGGTGATGCCGGGGACGTTCTTCTGCACCAGCAGGGCGAGCAGCAGCGGCAGGATCACCAGCGCCGGGACGACGCCGAGGACGTAGAGCGCGCTGTTGCGCAGCCCGGTCCAGAACATGTCGTCGTGCAGCAGCTCACGGAAGTTGGCGAGGCCGACGAACCGGCCCGGGATCAGGGTGCGGCGGTCGGTGAAGGCGTTGATCACCGTGGAGGCGAACGGGTAGAGGATGAAGGCGCCGGTGACCAGCAGTCCGGGGGCCGCGAACAGCCAGGGGCTGGTGGGAAGCTGGCGCCGCACCCGGTTCGCCGGACGCCCGGGGTGCCGGGCCGGACGCGACGGGCGCGTCCGGGAGACGGTCGAGGTGGCCATGGTGCGTTACCCCTGCTGCTTCAGAAGCTGGTCACAGGCTTTGACAGCGTTGTCAAGAGCCGCCTTGGGGCTCTGCTTGCCCTGGAGCGCCTTGGCGACCTCGTTGCGCAGCGCGGTCTTCATCTGGTCGCTGAACAGAACGGGCGTGTAGTTGACCGCGCTCTTCAGCGACTTGGCGGCGGCGATGCGCACCCGGGTCTCGTCGGTGCCGTCCTCCTTGGTGAAGTACGGGTCGTCGAGGGACCCGGCGGTGCTCGGAAAGATGGCGACCTTCTTGGCGAACGACATCTGGTGCTCGGCGTCGGTGACGTAGTGCGCGAAGGCGACCGCGGCGGGCGTGTGCTTGGTCCTGGAGTTGACCATCACGCCCATCACGTACATGTTGACGTGGCCGGTGCTGGTGATCTGGTCGGTGATGCCGATGTTCTTGTACAGGTTCGGTGCCTGCTTCTTGAAGTTGTCCAGGTCCAGGGCGCTGCCGGGGTTCATGGCGACGGCGCCGGTGAGGAACTTCTTGCCGGACGACTCGGGGGTGGCGGTCAGCGCCTGCGGGTCGAGGGCCTTGGCGTCGTACAACTGCTTGTACTTGGTGAGGAGTTCGACGCCCTTGGGGTCGTTGAAGGTGAAGGCGGTGCCTTCCTTGTTCATCAGAGGGACGCCGTAGCGGCCGAAGTCCTCGATGGTGGGGATGTTGGCGAGGGTGGCGACCTTGCCCCCGGACTTGTCCGCCATCCGCAGGGCGTCGGTGAAGAGCTCGTCGTAGGTCTTCGGCGGCTTGTTCGGGTCGAGCCCGGCCTTCTCGAACAGGGTCTTGTTGTAGAACAGCGGGCCGGTGTTCAGGTACCAGGGGAAGGCGTACGTGCCGCTCATGCCCGGGATCTGGTGGCCGGCCCAGGCACCGGGCAGGTACTCCGCCTTGTACTTGGCGGCGGCCTTGTCCAGGTCGAGGGCGAGGCCCGCCTTGGCGAGCGGGGCGACCAGATCCGGGGAGACGTTGACGACGTCGGGCAGGGTGCCGCCGGCCGCGTCCGCGCTGATCTTGTCGGCGTAGCCCTCGGCGGGCTGGTCCACCCACTTCACATGGGTGCCCGGGTACTTCTTCTCGAAGTCGGCGATCAGGCCCTCGAAGTAGTCCTTGAAGTTGGCGCGCAGGTTCCAGGTCTGGAAGGTGATGTCGCCCTCGACCTTGCCGGAGGCGTCCGTCGAGCCGCCGCCGTCGCCGCCCGAACCGCACGCGCTCAGCGGCAGGACGAGGGCGGTGACAGCGGCGGCGGCGAGTGCTCTGCGGGATATGGGCACGGTGACACGGCTCCCTTGCGGCGTCGACGACGGGTGTCGGCAGTGACCATGCACGCGGAGTTCACGGAAAGTCAATGGAATCGGCGCCGCTAAAGTGACCAGAAGAACATTAGTGCAGGTCACAGGGGCGGAGGAGGAGAGTTGCCAGCGAGGACTAATGCGCTTTAGAGTGCTGGCACTCAAGCGCTTTAGCGATCACTGTTCCACCACCGCGTCACCGCTGAGAAATGAGGGGGAACATGCCGGCCAAGCGGTCCCCGGCACGCCGGCCGACCATGAAGGACATCGCGCGCCGCGCCGGTGTCTCCGAGAGCGCCGTCTCCTTCGCGCTCAACGACCGGCCCGGGGTGTCGGAGGCGACCCGCGCCCGGGTGCGCCGGGTCGCCGAACAGCTGGGCTGGCGGCCCAGTACGGCGGCCCGCGCGCTGTCCGGGGAGGGCGCGGCCACCGTCGGCTTCGTACTGGCCCGCCCCGCGGACACGCTCGGCGTGGACTCCTTCTTCCTGCAACTGGTCTCCGGCATCCAGGAGGTGCTCGCCGAGCGCCATCTGGGCCTGTTGTTCCAGGTGGTGGAGGACGTCGCCGACGAGTGCGCGGTGTACCGCAGATGGTGGGCCGAGCACCGGGTCGACGGCGTGCTGGTGGTGGACCCGCGCACCGACGACCCGCGTCCGGACCTGCTGGACGAACTGGGCCTGCCCGCCGTGGTGATCGGCGGCGCCCCGGACGAGCGGCACCCCGGGCTGTCCACGGTGTGGGCGGACGACGCGGGCGCGATGGCGTCCGTGGTGGACGGGCTGTACGGGCTCGGCCACCGGCGGATCGTGCACATCGCCGGGCTGGCGGGCCTCGCCCACACCGAGCGCCGGATCCGCACGCTGCGCGCCGAGGCCGAGCGCCGCGGACTGACCGGGGTCGAGTCGGTGACCACCGACTACTCGGACGCCGAGGGCGCCGCCGTCACCCGCCAGGTCCTGCGCTCGGCCGCTCCCCCGACGGCCCTGATCTACGACAACGACGTGATGGCCCTGGCCGGTGTCGCCGTCGCGGCCGAACTCGGCTTCTCGGTCCCCGCGGACGTTTCGGTGGTGTCCTGGGAGGACTCCGCCCTGTGCCGGATGGTCAGGCCGTGGCTGTCGGCCCTGTCCCGGGACAGCATGGAGTTCGGCCGTACGGCGGCCCGGGAGCTGACCGCCCTGCTGGACGGCGGCCCGGCCCGTACGGTCCGGGTGCCGGTGCCCCGCCTGATCGAGCGGGAGAGCACGGGGGCGGCGCGGGACGCGTGAAACTCACGGGGCCGTGCGCCCCGGCGCGGGGTGCCCACCGTGTCACGGGCACCGCCACCGTGTCCGACACGGGTACGTGCCGGGTGCTCACGCCGCGCGGACACCCCACGCGGCACCGCCGACGCAAGGCGTCCGCCTCATGCCGAACACCTCGTGCGGCACTGCGCGTGCGCCGCACGACCTCGGGCGGCACTGCGCCTGCGCCGCACGAAAAGCCCCGGTCCGCGCCCGGTCCGGAACTCACGGCGTCCGAGGCTGCGGCCGGTCCCCGGCGGCCGAGTCGTCGCCCGGCTGCTTCTCGTCGGTGTCCGGCTTCGCCGTGTCCGGGCCCCGCAGCTCGAGCCGGCCGTTGCCCTCCTCGGGGCGCCCGCCGGGGTTCTGGCCGTCGTGGCCGTTGAGGTTCTGCCGGACCGAGTCCAGGATCGTCAGGCCCTGGGCGACCAGACCGGCCGCGATCTCGCCGAGCCCGTCCGCGCCGTTGAGGACGTTGACGTTGGCACCGGAGAGGCCGCCCGCCGCCTCCTTGACGATCAGCGGGAGCTGGTCGATCAGCATCCGGTCGAGCGCGACCCGGTCGTACGACGCCGCGGCCTCGGCCTGGACCTTCATCCGCTGCGCCTCCGCGGCGGCGAGGATCCTGACCCGCTCGGCCTCGGCCTCCGCGGGCTTCACGACCTCGGCCACCAACTCCTGCTGGCGCAGCTTGGCCTGCCGCTGCGCCAGTTCCGTCTGGGCGGCGAGCACCTCCTGCTGAGCGTGCGCCCGCGCCAGCGGGCCGGCCTGGGCCGCGTGCGCCTGGGCCCGGTCCACCTCCGCCGAGTACTCCGCCTTCACCACGGCCGTCTGACGGGCGTACTCGGCCTGCCTGCGCGCCGCTTCCTGCTCCGCCTCGGCGGCGGCCTGGTTGGCCTGGGCCTGGGCGATCTGGGCCTGCCGCTGGATGGCCGCCTTGTGCGGGGCGGACATCGCGTCGATGTAGCCGGTGTCGCCGTCGTCGATCGACTGGATCTGCAGCGAGTCCACGATCAGGCCGATCTTCGCCATCTCCGTCTTGGAGGTGTCCAGCACCTCGGCGGCGAGCTTCTGGCGTTCGGTGACGATCTCCTCCACGGTCATCGAGCCGATGATGGCGCGCAGGTGACCGGCGAAGATCCGGCCGGTCAGGACCGACATCTGGTCCTGGTCGGAGAGGAACCGCTGCCCGGCGTTGATGATGCTCTCGTTGTCGTTGCCGACCTTGAACGCGATGACGGCGCGGACGTGCAGCGCGATTCCCTGCTTGGTGACGCAGGTCTCGACGACCTCGGACTCGCACATGGACAGGGTGAGGAAGCGGACCTTGCGGAAGACGGGCAGCACGAACTTGCCGTGCCCCGTCACCACCCGGAACGGCGCGCCCCCCAGTCCCCGCCTGCCTCCGGAGATCAGCATCGCCTCGTCGGGGGCGGGAACGCGGTAACCGAACATGGGCTTGTTCTCCTTAGCCAGCGTCGGCCGAATCCTCGCGCAACCTGTCCAACGGGTCGGACCACTCGATGACGTCGACCTCACGACATCCACGGGATTCGACCACCAGTACGGTCGCACCGATCGGCAGCGGTTCCTGCGACCAGGCGAGGAAGGTCTCGGAACCGCCTCTGACCCGCACCAGGATCTCGCCGGGACCGGCGGATCCACGCGTACCGATGAGAAGCTCCCCCGTGCAGCCGATCACGGCCTCGTCCTGCGCCATCGCCGACTACTTCCCCTCGTACTCGTCCTGTCCTTCCGACCATAGACCCGCCGGGGCGAGCCGCATACACGCAAGAAGCTCTCCACCGGCCGACGAAGTCGGGTCACCGACCGGACCGACGTGCCCCGGCCTCTCGACGGGAGGGGCTGTCTGCGGGCACAGTTCCCCCCAACGTACTCGTGAGTACGACCATGCCCGCCCCCTCCCGAGGAGCGCCCGTGACCAGCTGGGTCGGCCTGAGTGCCGCCGAGATCGCCGCCGCCGTACGCGAGAAGCGGGCCACGCCCCGCGAGGTGATGGCCGAGCACCTCGCCCGCATCGAGCGCCTGGACCGCCGGATCGGTGCCTTCCGTACCGTCCGTGCCGAGGCGGCACTGGCCGAGGCCGACGAGGTCGCGGCCCGGCCCGACCTGGACGGACTGCCCCTGGCCGGCGTACCGGTGGCCGTGAAGGACAACCTCGCGGTGCGCGGCGAGTCCACCCGCCTCGGCTCGGCCGCGACCCCGGAGACGCCCGCCGCCGCCGACCACGTCACCGTGGCCCGGCTGCGTGCGGCGGGCGCGGTGGTGGTGGGCCTGACCAACGTGCCCGAGCTGTGCGTCTTCGGCACCACGGAGGGCGTGCACGGCACCGCCCGCAACCCGTGGGACACCTCGCGCACGGCGGGCGGTTCGTCGGGCGGCAGCGCGGCTGCGGTCGCCGCCGGGATGGTGCCGATCGCCCTCGGCAACGACGGCATGGGTTCCCTGCGCATCCCGGCCGCCAACTGCGGTCTGGTCACGATCAAGCCGGGGCATGGCGTGGTGCCGGCGGGCATCGGCGACGGCGACTGGTTCGGCATGTCGGAGAACGGCCCGCTCGCGACGACGGTCCGGGACGCCCGCCTGATGCTCTCGGTCCTGGCGGACGGCGGGGTGAGCGACGAGGCGGCACCCGGTGCGCAGGACGCGGCACGCGCGATCGCCGTGTCCGTGCGCAGCCCGCTGGCCGGGGTCACGGTGAGCAGGCCGTACACCGACGCGGTCCGGGAGGCGGCACGGCTGCTGGCCGGAGCCGGGCACCGGGTGCGGCGCGCCGACCCGCCGTACCCGATGTCGCTCGGCGTCACGGCCGTACGGCACTGGACGGCCGGCACGGCCGTGGACGCGGCGGGCCTGGACCCGCGGCGGCTGACCCGGCGCACCCGCGTGCACGCGGCCGTGGGGCGGCGGTTCGTCGACGGCGTGCGCACGGGCACCGCACGCGAGCGGCTGCGCGAGCGGCTGGAGCCGTTCTTCGCCGAGCACGACGTGCTGCTCACCCCGGCGCTGGCCCGCCGCTCCCCGCGATCGGTGCCGTGGCACGAGCGGGGCTGGCTGCGCAATGTGCTCGCCAACACCGCCTACTCGCCGATGACCCCGCCGTGGAACCTGACCGGCTGGCCGGCGATGGCGGTCCCGTTCGGCACACTGCCCTCCGGCGCGCCCTGCGCCGTGCAGCTGGTGGGCCGTCCGGGCTCCGAGGCCGTCCTGCTGGACCTGGCGGAGCGGATCGAGCGGTCGCACCCCTGGCCCAGAACGGCCGGCCTGGACCTCGGGTAGCCACAGGGGCCGCTCCGGGCCGTCGGGGCGGGGGCCACAGGGGCCCGGGGGCCACAGGGGGCCGGGAGTCCAGGGGCGGGCGGGAGTCCAGGGGGCCGGGGCCGGGCCAGGCCTCCGGCGGGGCCCTCCGGGGGTCCGGCGCTACAGGGACTTGTACATGATGTGCAGGCCGACCAGGCCGTGCCGCGGGTGCTCGTACGCCCGCGGGACCGTACCGAGCACGGTGAAGCCGAGGGAGGTCCACAGCGCCACGGCCGGGTTGGTCTCGACGACGGCGTTGAAGACCATGCCCCGGTAGCCGTCGGCCTTGGCGGCCGTCAGGACGTGCTCGGCGAGGGCGCGGCCGATGCCCTGGCCGGCCCGGTCGGGGTCGGCCATGAAGCCCGCGTTGGCGACCCGGGCAGCCGGACCACCGTAGTTGGGGGTGACATAGGCGGAGCCCACGACCGTGCCGGTGTCGTCCTCGGCGACGAACACCCGCTTGGCGGGGCTCATCCACAGGACCCGGGCGTCCTCCTCGGAGGTGTCCGGGTCCCATGCGTACGTCTCGGCGGCGGCGACGATGCGGTGCCAGAACGGCCAGATGCGCGGCCAGTCCTCGGCGACGGCTTCCCTGATCAGCATGGGCGCGAGTCTCGCACGCCCACGCTGTGGGCGATCGCGTCGGCGGGCTCCAGGAAGGTCAGTCCACGCTGGGCAGGATGTGCGGCTCGGCGAGGTCGTCCTCGTACCCGGCCAGACGGATGGGGGCGGACCGGGCCCACACGTCGAGACTGCCGAGATCCCCGGGGCGCCGCGTGCGGCGCTCCGTGCGTTCCTTGGGGCCTTCTTCGCGATTCGTCTTTTCCGGTGTCACCGCGCACTCCTTATGTGTCGGTCACCCTCGGGGCGTCTGACGCCAGTCTTCGCTCCGGCGCCCGACGTCCGCTCGGGTCTGGCTCAAGGACAGATCGGACGCGGTGGCGCCGTGGCAACTGGGGTTCGGGCAGGCCGTTGTGCACCCGCTCGCCCCGGGACGGACCATGGGTGCTGGATGGAACCCCTTGGTGCTGTCCGCCTACTCCAGATTAACCAAATGAGCGGCCCCCCGCTCGATAGGGCTGCAAAGTCCAGGTAACTATCTGGAGTCAAGCGTGTTCATTGGATAGTTTATGAACCGATTTGTCGCACCATACATGGTCGAGAACTCACCCGTTCGGTGTGCGTCGCTCAGTTCAGATCCCGTTGGCCCCACCGCAAGCCGGCCATGGTCTGCTGACGTACCGCAACGGCTGTCTCGCGGGAGGACTGACGCATGGAGCTGCGCAGCGTCGAGGAGCTGATGGACCTGTTGTACGCCTGCCGGGGCGCCGCCGCGCCCGATCGCCTCGGCCGCGACGGCCGCCGCGTCGATCTCCACGACCACGCGCTGCGGACCGCCGCACTGCTGCGCCGGCGCCGTCCGGCCGACAAGGAGCTCCAGGTGGCGGGCCTGGTCCACGGCATCGGGCGGCTGCTGGCTCCCACGGCCCCCGAAGCCGGCTCCGCGACCGGTGCCCCGGGTGGGGGCGGGGCCGAGGACGGGGCGGCCGTGGCCGCCCGCGCGGCCGACGCGGTGCGGGGTCTGCTGGGCGAGCGCGTCGCCCGTCTGGTTGGGCGGCAGGCGGTGGCCGGTGAGGGCCGCCGCGCCCACCCGGTCGACGAGGACGCCCTCACCCTGCGCCAGGCGCGCGAGGAGGCGCGCACCGACGGCTCCAACGCCGGTGTCCTCGAGGACTGGCGGACCCTCCTGGAACTGGTCGCGGCCCGCAACACCCGCCTGGGCGCGGTCGACTGACACCGGACCGGTCCGGCACCGTCCGGCCGCCGTACAGGCCGGACCAGGTCCCGGCAGGTCAGGCCTCGTCACGTCGAGTCACGTACGGTCCCGGCTCACCACTTGCCGGGCGCGTAGTCCTTCAGGAAGACGCCGTACAGGTCCTCGCCCGCCTCGCCGCGCACGATCGGGTCGTAGACGCGGGCGGCGCCGTCCACCAGGTCGAGCGGGGCGTGGAAGCCGGCCTCGGCGAGTCGCAGCTTGTCGTAGTGCGGGCGCTCGTCGGTGATCCAGCCGGTGTCGACGGAGGTCATGAGGATGCCGTCGGTGTCGAACATCTCCTGGGCGCTGGTCCGCGTCACCATGTTCATCGCGGCCTTCGCGGCGTTGGTGTTCGGATGCCCCGCCCCCTTGTAGCCGCGGCTGAAGACGCCCTCCATCGCCGAGACGTTGACGACGTACGCGCGTCCGCTCGCCGCCTTCCTCGCGGCGTCGGCCATGGCCGGGCGCAGGGCGCTGATCAGGATGAACGGCGAGGTGTAGTTGCACAGCTGGGTCTCGAGCAGCTCGACCGGCGAGATCTGGTCGATGGTCTGCACCCAGGTGTTGGTGTCGACGACGTCCGGGACGAGGCCGCCGGCGTCGATGGCGGTGCCGTCGAGGTGCCGGGCGACGCTGGCGTTGCCGGCGACCAGGGCGAGGTCGGCGACCTTCTGGGCGTCCAGGCCGCTGGTGCCGAGGGGCAGCGCGGCGATGCCGTCGACGGCGCCGGAGTTGAAGGCGCCGATGACATGGTGGGCGGGGAGCTCACCGGCGGGCAGCGGGGCGGTCTCGCCCTCGACCAGTGCCGCGTAGGCGGAGGGCAGGCGGCGTACGGTCTGCGTCGCGTTGTTGATCAGGATGTCGAGCGGGCCGGCCTCGGTGACCTGCTCGGCCAGGGCCACGGCCTGCGCCGGGTCGCGCAGGTCGATCCCGACGACCTCCAGCCGGTGCAGCCAGTCCGCCGAGTCCTCCATGGCCTTGAAGCGGCGGATGGCGTCCTTGGGGAAGCGCGTGGTGATGGTGGTGTGCGCGCCGTCGCGCAGCAGGCGCAGCGCGATGTACATGCCGATCTTGGCCCGGCCGCCGGTGAGCAGGGCGCGCTTGCCGGTGAGGTCGGCGCGGGCGTCCCGCTTGGCGCGGTTCTCGGCGGCGCACGCCTGGCAGAGCTGGTGGTAGAAGTAGTCGACCTCGACGTAGCGCTGCTTGCAGGTGTAGCAGGAGCGGGGGCGCTGGAGTATGCCCGCGATCCTGCCCGCCTCGACCTTGGAGGACGGCAGGATGCCCTCGGTCTCGTCGTCGATGCGCTCGGCGGAGCCGGTGGCGGTGGCCTCGGTGACGGCGCGGTCGTGCGCGGTCTTGGCGGCGCGGCGCTCCTGGCGGCGGCGCTGCTTGACCACGCGGTAGATGTGCGAGGTGGCCCGGCGCACCGTGACGGCGTCGGGGTGGTCGACCTCGAGCCGGTCCAGCTCCTTGAGCACGTCGAGGCAGACGGCGAGGCGCTCGGGGTCGATGCCGGGCCCGTGCGCGGACTCGCCGCCGGGCGCGTACACCACCTCGTCCGTGGCCATGGAGCCGTCGTCTGTCACCGTCATCGCGCTGCCGTTCCCTGATCGCTCACGCGGCGCTCCGACTCGCGCCCGCTTTCGAACGGGGAATCTTACGGCAGCCCGAGGACGCACCGCCAAACACGGCGAGAGGTGACGCGGAGCTCACACCCCGCGGACCTCGCACGGCCCGCGACCTCACATGCCCCGCGGACCTCACACACCTAGGGCCTGTCCGGCGGATCATGGCGCAGACGCGGGGGCCGGCACGCCCTCCCCCACTGCCTTGACGGCGTGGGGGGACCCCCAGCGGCGTTGTCGTCGGTTGCCGACTCCCCCACGCTCGAACGAGCTCGCGCGGGGGCACCCCCATCGCGTCGCCGCCCTCCTCCGCCTTGCATCTGGACCCACCAGCCCCCGCTCACCCGGGTCGATCGGCGCCGCCGCTTACCTGCGCCTTGATCCGCCGGACAGGCCCTAGTCCCACCAGAACGACCAGTGCGTCCGTCCCGTCAGGCTCGCGGCGTAGTCGGGGAACGGTGTGGGTGGGTCGTCGACGATGTTGTGCGCCGTCGACAGCACGTGTTCGAGGGCGAGCAGTTCCGTGTGGGGCGCTTCGACGGGTGGGCGTGCGACCGAGAGGTGGAGCTCGCCGCCGAACACGCCCACCACCCGGGCGCCGTACCGGCCCTCCCAGCTGCGCAGCAGGGCACAGAGCAAGGGCAGTGGCGCTTTCGCGTCCAGACCGAGCAAGGCCACGGCGTCACTGCCGCGGGGGGCGGGGACGAGTACGAGGCGGGATCGGTCCAGCCCGAACCGGCGCGTGTCGATGAGCCGGGCGAGGGTGCTCGCCGAGGCCTCCTCGGGCGTCGGGCCGGCGGGCGTCACGGGCATCGGTGGCGCCAGGCCCGGCCAGTGGCCGAACGGCGGTCCCGGGTCGTGCGGCCACGGTTCGATGCCCTCGGGAACCGGGGGCGGCGTCGGGTCCGTCCAGAAGGGGAGCCTCCTGCGCCGGTACTCGGCGAAGTCCGCCGCCAGCACGTCCTCCAAGCAGAGGGCGTCGACCCGGTCCAGCTGTTCCAGGCCCAGTGGCTCTCCCGGGGGCCCGGCCCACAGAAGCGGGACCAGCCCGGTGGCCGGCTGCTCGTCCAGCAGACGGGACCACAGCCGTTCGACGTCTTCGGGGAACTCGTCGGAGACCCATACCCGCATCCGGCCGCGGGCCAGGGTCCGGCCGGGAGGCAACCCATCGGGCAGTGCGAGGACCATGGCGGCACTGTAGAGCCTGCGTCTGACAGAGCAGCCGGCCCGGACGGCGATGTTGCGGGGGCGAGGGGCGTCGGGGCAGGGTTCGGGGTGTGGCTACCTTGCTGATCGTGCACCATACGCCGTCGCCGAACTGCCAGGCGCTGTTCGAGGCCGTCGTCGCCGGGGCGACGGCGCCGGAGATCGAGGGCGTACGGGTGGTGCGGCGGGCCGCGCTGGCCGCGACGGCCTCCGACGTACTGGCCGCGGACGCCTGTCTGCTGGGCACACCGGCGAACCTCGGCTACATGTCCGGTGCCCTCAAGCACTTCTTCGACCAGATCTACTACCCGTGCCTGGACACCACGCGCGGCCGGCCGTTCGGCTTCTACGTCCACGGGGGCAACGACGTGACGGGTGCGGTACGGGGAATCGAGTCGATCACGACCGGCCTGGGCTGGCGACGGGCGGCGGACGCGGTGACGGTGACCGGCGAGCCGGACAAGAGCGACACCGAGGCGTGCTGGGAACTGGGTGCGACCGTCGCGGCGGGCCTGATGACCTGACCGGCGGATGCCGCGGACGGCGGACAGGACGGGCGGGCCCCTGGCCGGCGGTGATGCCGGCCAGGGGCCCGTACCGTGAGGTGATGCTCCTACGTCAGCCGTCCGACTCCGAGGACGGGATGTAGGCGCCCGGCACGTCGTCGGGCGCGAAGATCCGGTCCTCGCCGGGGTAGGGCTTCTTCCAGTTGTGCGTCTGGTACCACGTGAAGTGGTTCATCTGCGCCGGGTTGGCGTAGTCCGGCACGGCGCCCGGCCCGGTCAGCCGCTGCTTCGACTTCCACTGGTCCCACTCCGCGGCGAGCTGCTTCTTGTCCGCCGGCACCGTCGACGACGGCACGGCCGCCGCCTTGGGGTCCTGCGGTGCCGGGGTGTCCACACCACAGGACGGCGGGGTCTTCAGACCGTCCGTCAGCGAGGTCCGGTTGGGCAGCGCCTTGAACGGCGTGTAGTCCGGCTTCCTGGTGAACGCCCCGGCCATCGAGGTGGCCGCGCTGTCCTTCTGGTTCATCGGGTGGATCCCGAGGATCTGCTCGATGGTGCGGATCATCGTGATCTGCGAGTAGTAGTGGCTGTCGACGGTGCCGTGCTGGGCCCAGGGGCTGATGATCTGGATCGGGGCACGGTGGCCGTCGACGTGGTCGAGGCCCGCCTGGGAGTCGTCCTCGACGACGAAGATCGCCGAGTCCTTCCAGTACTTGCTGTGCGAGATCTCGTCGACCACCTTGCCGACCGCGAGGTCGTTGTCCGCGACCTGGGCGGCGGCGCTCGCGGGACCACCCGTGTGGTCGTTGGAGAACCAGAACATGTTCAGGTTCGCCGGGCCGTTCTTCTCGAAGTCCTGCTTCCAGATCTCGTACTTGTAGACGTCCGGGACACTGGTGTCGAACATCGGGAACCCGGGCACCGACACGTCGTTGAGCGAGGGGATCGCCGAGCCCGTCTGTATCGGGTAGGCGGTCTTCTGCCCGGTCGCCGCCATGTCCTTGGCGTCGCAGTACAGGTTCTGCCAGGTGGCGCCGGACGGCTTGGTCTCCAGCGACTGGAACTCGCCGAAGTCCCGCACGGTCTTCCCGGCCGCCTGCGCACCGGTCCAGATGAAGCCGGACTTCTGGTGGCCGAGCGCGTCGTTCTCGGTGTCGTAGCTGCGCGCGTACTCACCGGCGGAGGACTCGGTGTACTCCGGATCGTCGGCCTGCATCAGCCAGTTGTGGCCCTCGGCGGAGTTCGTGCCGATGTCGTACGTGTTGTCGTACAGCCCGAACTGCTCGGCCATGGCGTGCTGGTTCGGCGTCACGTTCTCGCCGAACTGCGTCAGCGACGCGTCGCCGTTGCCCTGCGGGATGTCGCCGAGGACCTGGTCGTAGGTCCGGTTCTCCTTGACGATCAGGAAGACGTGCTTGATCGTCGACGGGTCACCGATCCGCTGCGGGACCGGTACCGGCTTGGCCTTGCTCCTGCCCTTGGCCAGCTTGACCGAGCCGGCACTCCAGCCGTTCTGCTGGAAGACCTTGGCCGTCTGGGACCTGATGACACTGTCGTCCGGCAGCGTGAACCGCTGCACGCTCGACGTCGTGTCGTGGGTGCCGTGGCCGCCACTGGTGGTGGGCCGGCGGGCGTCGATGCCACGGGTGTTGGAGACCAGCACCTCCTTGCCGACCGTGGTGATCTCCGCGGGGAAGTAGTCCGTCGGGAGCAGGCCGACGTAACCGACCGGCTCCTGCGGGCTCTTGTACCGGTAGACGGCGACGGCGTTGGCGCGGCCGAGCGTCACCAGCAGGCGTCCGTCGTCGGTGAGCGTGACCGCGTTGGGCTCGTAGCCCACCGACGCCTCCGGCCACGGCTGGGTGTTGATGGTCTGCACGACCTTGTTCTTGCCGGTGTCGATGACCGACACGTTGTTGGTGGCGGTGTTGGTGACGAACAGCGCCTTGCCCTTGGCGTACAGGGCGGTGGGGTGCAGACCGACGTCGATGCTCGTCGGCGCGGCCTGCGGGTTCGCCAGGTCGATGACGCTGACCGTGCCGGTGGTGGTGGCGCCGGTCTTCGGGTCGGCCGGCACCTGGGTGCCGTACGAGTTCATGGTGGTGTCGCCCGACTTGGCCGGACGGCCGCCCTCGTTGCTGACGTAGAGCCGGTTGCCGACCTGCACCATGTCGCGCGGGGCGTTGCCCACGGCCCAGCTCTGCTTGACGGCCCCGGTCGCCGCGTCGATGGCGACCACCCGGTTCTGGCCGTTGACCGCGGAGTACACGGTGGAGCCGTCGGCGGAGAACACCGCCTCGCCGACCAGCGCGTGCTTGGACCCGTCGGCCGGGATGGTGATCGAGGTCGGGTTGGTGACGGTGCCGTCCGGGTTGACCGTGAACCTGGTGTAGCCGTCGGTCTGGCCCAGCCACAGCTGCTTGCCGTCGGGGGAGTAGGTGGGGCCTTCCTGGCCCACGGAGTTGCCGGCCAGGCGCGGGGTCGACGACGCGGCGGTGCCGACGACCTGCTGCACCTTCCAGCTCTTGACGTCGACGATGGCCAGGGCGGCGCCGCCGTCGGTGACCGAGGCCGCGAGGTGGGTGCCGTCCGGGCTGACCGAGGACGACATGATCTTGCCGTTGTCGATGACGAGTCGGTCGCCGTACGGGGCGATGTACTGGTCGCTGGAGACGACCTGGCCCCGGTCGGTGCTCTGACCGACCTGGTCGGTGCCGAACTGCCGCGTCTGGGCGTAACCGATACCGGCGGTGACCGCGAGCACGACCGCGGTGGCGGTCGCCGTGAGGGTGCTCCGGCGGCCGATGCGTCTGCCGAGGAGGTCCCTCCCGACAGTCCGGCGCTGGCGTGTTACCTGCATGGAGTCATCCCTTCGTGGTGCGAAGAAGTTCGACGTTGCCGTCGAACTGCCAAAGTGGGTTCGGCGCGTCCCCGTTCGGGGTCCGCACGAGGAAGTAGCCGTTGACTTCCTTCGGTCCGTCGCCGTCGGCCACGAACCGCCCGTCTGCGGTGACGTCGAGTTGGTAGACGGCCGTCCCGGTGGCCTCGACGCCGGGGAGGTGCCAGGAGACGACGCAGCGCCAGTCGTTGCCGGGGCCCTCGGCGGCGACCCTGACGCTGCCCTTGGTGCACGCCGCCGTGGCCCTCAACTGCGCTTCGGTGACGGCAGGACGGTGGAGCTGCTCGGTCTGCATGCGGTAGAGGTGGGCGAACGCCGTGGCGACCGAGCGCTGCACCTTGTCCTGCGTGATCCCGGAGCCCGTGGCCGTGGCCGTCGTCGACGTGGCGACGACCGCGACACCCGCGGCGACCAGCCCGGCCAGCGGCAGGACCGCCGCGGTGACGGCACGGCGCCCCGAGCCGTCGTCGGTCGGGTTGGTGAAGTCGCGCCGCAGGAACAGCAGATAGGCCAGCACGGTCGCGGTCACCGCCCACACCAGGCCGACGGCGATCCCGATCAGCAGCGGGTCGAGCTGCGCCGGGCCGGTGAACAGGCCGTTCCAGGAGATGAAGGCGTAGCCGGGCAGGGCGAGCCGGACCGCGACGGGGAGCGGCAGCATCTGCGCGAGCTGCATCGCCAGCGCGACGAGCGCGGGCAGCAGCAGTCCCATCGGCGACCGCCCCAGCACGACGGACCCGAGCAGTCCGATCGCGGCGAGGGCCAGGGTCGGGGCGAGGACGCAGAGCCAGGCGAGCAGGACCCGCGCCGCGGCGTCCGACGGCGTCAGCAGATGGCCGTCGAGGCCCACCAACGGCCGGTTGCCGACCGTCGCCAGCCCGCCGGCCGCGCTCGAACAGGCCAGCCCGGCCACGAGCAGCAGGATGAGGGTGAGGCTGGCCAGTGCCTTCGCCGCGAAGATCCGCCGGGGGGAGCGGACCGCCACGAGCAGGTGGCGCCAGGTGCCCAGCCGGTCCTCGGAGGCGAACACGTCCCCGGCGACCAGTGAGGTCAGCAGGGGCAGCGCCCAGGTGCCCGCGAAACCGAGCATCACCAGCGGTCCGGCCCATCCCGTGGCGTGCATCCAGCGGCCGAAGAGGGTGTCCGTGGGCAGTGTGCTCTGCCGGCTCACCGCTGCGACGAACAGGCCCGGCGCGAGCCAGCAGGCGAGGACGGCCAGCCGGATCCGCCACTGCGAGACCAGCTTGACCAGTTCGAAGCGGTAGCCGCGCGCCACCGAGACGCGGACGGGGCGGGCGCCGGCGGGGTGGTCGACGGCGACGGTCGCGGTCATCGGGCGTCCTCCCGCTGCTCGGTGAGGGCGAGGAACGCCGCCTCGAGCGGCGAGACCACGGGCGCGAGCTCGCGCAACGCGATACCTCCGCGCACGAGCCGCACCACCAGGTCGTCGAGGGCGGGCACCAGCGCGCGCACGACGAGCGCCTCGGCGTCCCGCCGTGGCCCGGCGTCGTCGGAGAGCCGGATCCCGGCCGTGTCGGCGGCCAGCCGGCGGGCGGCCTCCGGGTCGGAGGTGCGCAGCCGGTAGTCGAGTTCACGGTTCTCGGCGGCCAGCTTGCTCAGCGGACCGGAGAACACGATCCGTCCGGTGGCGATGATGGTGACCTCGGAGCACAGCGCCTCCAGGTCGTCCATGCGGTGGCTGGAGAGCACGACGCTGGTTCCGTCCGCCGCGAGCCGGGTGAGGACACCGTGGACGTGCTTCTTGCCGGCCGGGTCGAGGCCGTTGGAGGGTTCGTCGAGGACGAGCAGCCGGGGCCGGGTGAGCAGGGCGGCGGCGAGTCCGAGCCGCTGACGCATGCCCAGGGAGAATCCGC
The DNA here is from genome assembly GCF_040628575.1 of Streptomyces sp. NPDC006393. Classification (NCBI taxonomy): domain Bacteria; kingdom Bacillati; phylum Actinomycetota; class Actinomycetes; order Kitasatosporales; family Streptomycetaceae; genus Streptomyces; species Streptomyces sp. NPDC006393. The sequence continues at coordinate 695 of NZ_JBEXZD010000002.1, read as the reverse complement.
GGGCCCGGTCGTCGGCGACATCGGTGAGCCCGACCTGGTCGAGCACGTCGTCGATCTCGCTCGTCCGCGTGCCGTGGCCGCGCAGAGCGGCCAGCGCGGCGAGGTTCTGCCGTGCCGTCAGCGAGGGGTAGAGACCGGGTCCGTCCACGAATCCGGCGACACCGTCGGGAGCGGCGAGCGCCCGCCCGACCGGTGTGCCGAGGATCTCGAGGCTGCCGCTGTCGGCTACCGCCAGGCCCAGCAGGAGGCCGAACAACGTTGTCTTCCCGGCGCCGTTCGGTCCGACCAGACCGTGGATCTCCCCCTGCTCCACATCCAGATCGATGCCGTCGAGTGCGACGACCTCACCGAAACACCTGGTGATCCCGCGCGCCCGGATGGCGAGACGTGTGTCCATGAGCCCCTTCCCTTCGAAACCCTCAAGGACCCTAGGGACGGCACACGACGCGGTAAGGGACGGTTGGTTGAACGATCACGGAACGGAAGACGACGGGCGTTCGCCGCGCCGCTGGCCGACGAGCACGGCGTCGGATACGCCGAAGGCCGGTGCCGGCAGCGGGTGTTGCTGCGGGCACCGGCCCTGTGGTGCTGGGGTGCTTGGGCTCAGTAGGCGGAGTTGACGTTGTCGATGGAGCCGTAGCGGTGGGCGGCGTAGTTGGCCGCGGCGGTGATGTTGGCGACGGGGTCGGTGATGT